>JAQWEK010000017.1:19063-21007 GCA_028704975.1 Bacteroidales bacterium
GGAGTGCTTGGACTGGAGGTCCCTCATGCGCATATTCATCTTATTCCTCTTCAGAGCGAGAAGGACTTGAACTTTCAGAAGGAAAAGATGCATCTTCCTGATGATGAGATGAAAGCAATTGCGGAGAGCATTGCAAAAGAATACGGGAAAGAGAAATAAAAGACACACAGTCTGGATTAAAGAGAAATTTCTGATGAAAAAATTTTCAATTCTAAGGGTTGCTTCAATCTTTGCGATTGGTGCAACTTCTTTGTTTTTAGCCTCTTGCGGGCACAAAGATTCTGCAGTAATAAAGGCTGTAATTCAGGGAGCCTCTGAAAAAGAGGTTATTCTGAATATGCTGAATATTAATAAACTTGTTCCAATAGATACACTTAAAACGGACAAGAAGGGGTTTGTGAAGTATAAAGTAAAGCTTCCTTATGCATCTCCGAATTTTTATTATATGACATATCACGGGACAACGGTTGCATCATTGTTGCTTGTTCCCGGAGACAGGGCTTCAATTACCGTTGATACTCTTGGCAAACTGCTGAAAATAAGCGGTTCGGAGGAATCGATATTGCTTGGTCAGGTTAATGATTCTATTGCACGCGCGCAGAAAATGTTTGATTCCCTTACCGTTCAACTGCTTGCATGCGACAAGATAGGAGATAAGCAGGGTGCTTTAAAACTTAGGTATGAGCTTGGTCATCTGTATGTTAAGCAGAAGCAATACTCTATCAAGAGCATATTGAGACATCCGCATTCTTTCACAAATGTTACTCAACTCTATAGGCAGTTTAATGAGAATCTGCCTCTTTTTGCTCAACTTACGGATGGTATTTATTATAAGCAGGTTTGTGATTCATTAAAGCCTTTATATCCTAATTCTCCGTACATCAAGGTATTGGAAGGCGAGGTTACAAGGTTTAACAACTATATGGAGTTTAACAACAAGATGCAAAATGCCGGTGAAACGGCATTCCCTGATATTGCACTTCCGGATATCAGTTCAAATACGCGTCATCTTAACACGCTGTTAGGCAGACCTTTTATGCTTCTGTTCTGGAGCGCTACGGATAATGCTCAAAAAATGCTTAACGCAGAGCTGTTGCAGCTATATAACAAGTACAAGGGAAAAGGATTTCAGATTTATGAGGTTTGCGTGGATACGGATAAGACAAACTGGGCGTCTATTGTAAAGAACCTTCCTTGGATCAATGTCTGTGATGGAATGGGCGCATCTTCAGTTGCCCTTTCTACGTATAATGTTTCCAATGTCCCCTCAATGTTCCTGTTTGATAAGGATGGAACTATTGCTGGAAGGGATATTTTTAACATGAAGAATTTGGATATAGCAATCAGCAAATTATAATAATCTTATAATAAGTTAGATTACAGAGCAATGTGCAGATTTGCGGCGCGTTGCCAAGTGGCAGGAGATGCCGGATCAAAAAGAGCAAAATCGTCAATTGACGATTTTGCTCTTTTTGGTTATGCAGGTTTTGACAATTCTGATTTTTTTTGAGTGATAAATATATCATTTGGCATCTTATTATTTTTTTTCCGTCACATATTTGCGTCAGATTTTTTGATGTAGCCAATGGCAATAGTGACAAATGAAAAAAGAAAATTCAAAAGGACATTAAATGGAGATAAATGAATATGGAAAATTCAGAGGAGATAAAAAGAATGAAAAAATCGGCGGAAGGAATGATGTTGGCAATGCATAGAAAAACCAACTTTTTTTATTTGACGGCAATATGTCTGGCTCTGCTTATATGTGCTGCAGTTTTTCTTCATTCGCATTAAGGGAAGGGCTTTTAATAGTGTTATCATAATGTTTTGTGCAAAGTGCCGGAGTCTTTGTTAATGACGGTTTTGTAAAAATCCGGCACTTTTTTTCAAGAAAATTTTTGCGGGGCGGTTTTTGAAAAGTGTTGCTATAGAGTTTTGAGATGG
>JAQWEK010000103.1 GCA_028704975.1 Bacteroidales bacterium
GCAACTGGCAACTAGTAATTAGTAACGTGATTCAGGTAATTAACAAACAATTAACCACTGCAACGTGATGCCAGCAACTGGCAACTGGCAACTGGCAACTAGTAATTAGTAACGTGATTCAGGTAATTAACAAACAATTAACCACTGCAACGTGATGCCAGCAATTAGCAATTAGCAACTAGCAATAATTTTATACGTAACTATATGAGCAATGCAAGAACAAGAGCGTTAGCGGAGTTTGCAACTCACAGCGCTGAAAGGTTTTATGAGGACAGCAGGCCTGTCTCGGAGTACTTTGGCATGAACGTCTTTGATCTTCCAAAGATGCAATTGTATTTATCTACAGAGGCTTACAAAGCCGTTGTAAACGCGGTGAATAATGGTGAGAAAATTGAGCGGGATATTGCTGATCAAATTGCCGCCGGTATGAAGAATTGGGCGGTTAAGATGGGTGCTACTCACTATACTCATTGGTTTCAGCCACTTACGGATGCAACTGCAGAAAAGCATGAGTCTTTTGCCGATCCTATGGAGGGAGGCGTCGGAGTATTTGAAAATTTTAAGGGCAGTACGTTGATTCAGCAGGAGCCGGATGCTTCCAGTTTTCCTAACGGAGGTCTTAGAAATACCTTTGAGGCAAGAGGTTACACGGCTTGGGATCCAAGTTCTCCGGCATTTATCATTGGACAAACTCTTTGTATCCCGACAGTTTTTGTGGCTTATACTGGGGAGGCCTTGGATCAAAAAACGCCTCATCTTAAGTCAATTGCAGCTGTTGATAAAGCGGCAACCGCTATATGTAAAATGTTTGATAAGAACGTCAACAAGGTAAGACCGCAACTCGGAATAGAGCAGGAGTATTTTCTTGTAGATGAGGCACTTTACAGTGCACGTCCTGACCTTGTGATTTGCGGAAGAACGCTTGTCGGGCATAATGCCGCAAAGGACCAGCAGCTGGAAGACCATTACTTTGGCGCAATTCCAAGCAGAGTAATGGCCTTCATGCAAGACTTTGAAACCGAGGCATATAAGCTAGGCGTAAGATTAAAGACCAGGCATAATGAAGTAGCGCCAAATCAGTTTGAATTTGCACCGGTATATGGGGAAGCTAACATTTCATCAGACCAAAATCTAATGATGATGATTATAATGAAGAATATTGCAGTCAAACATAAACTGAAAGTGATTTTTCATGAGAAACCTTTTGACGGAGTTAACGGAAGCGGTAAGCATTGCAATTGGAGCATGGTGACAGATACCGGCGTAAATCTTTTAAAACCAGGACGTACACCGCGCACCAACTTGCAATTTTTATGCTTTTTCTCCGCAGTCATGCGCGGAGTGTATGAGCATAATTATCTTTTAATGAGTACGGTAGCATCACTTAACAATATGTATCGCTTGGGTGGCAGCGAGGCACCTCCCGCGGTAATGAGCATTTTTATCGGAGAGACTTTGACAAAACTGGTAGAAAGCATAGAACAGCTTACAGATAAGAACCTTACATCGGTCACAGATAAAGAGGTAAAGGTTAGAAGCAAACTTCATATTGTAAATCAGATTCCCGAAATTTTGCCGGACAATACAGACCGCAATAGAACTTCTCCGTTTGCATTTACCGGTAACCGCTTTGAATTCAGGGCTGTAGGCTCTTCCGCAAATGTGGCTTCCTCAATTTTTGTACTGAACACAATTGTTGCGGAACAGTTGATAAGATTCAAGTCGCTGGTAGACAACAATATTGAATCCGGTCTTTCTATGGATAAGGCAATGATGAAAGTTATCCGTCAGTTCCTGCTGGAATCCAAGAAGATACGTTTTGAGGGAAACGGTTATAGCGACGAGTGGCGCAAGGAGGCTGCAAAACGCGGTCTTAAAGATGTGAAAAATGTTCCGCTGGCATTCAAAGAATTCATTGACAAAAAGAATGTGAAACTCTTTGAGGATATGGATATTATGACCTGTCGAGAGGCAATGGCAAGATATGAAGTTTTGAATGAAATTTATGTAAAAAAGTTGCAAATTGAGGCTCGGGTTATGGGAGATTTGACTACAAATCATGTAATCCCGACAGCTATTACTTTTCAGAACTCTCTGATTGCCAATGTGAAAGGCCTTAAGGATTTGTACCCTAAAGATTATGCGGAAATGTGTGCGATGCAGCTAAGACTGATTAGTAAAATTTCCGGCTATATAAATAATTTGCATGAGGACGTGCATAATTTGATTGAGGCGCGCAAGGTTGCAAACAAGATTGAAGATGTCCCGCAAAAGGCTAAGACTTACTATGATACGGTGCTTCCGTATATGGCCAGCATCAGGCGTTATGCGGATAAACTGGAGATGGTTATTGATGATGAGTTGTGGCCGCTGCCAAAGTATCGGGAGCTGCAATCTTTCAGATAAAATATAAAATATGCCGGTGAGAGCCGGCATATTTTATAACATATTTGTTACATCGCTTTCCTCTCCTTTGAGGTTTATTATTATATTTGTGAGATAATGATGCAGTCTTTAGTGAGGTTATTATACAAATTGCATGATTAAAAGAAACATAGTATGAAAGTTTCAAAGGCAGATAGATATATGTTGCGCGGAGTTTCTTCCGCCAAAGAAGATGTTCACAATGCAATTAAGCATATTGATAAGGGCTTGTTTCCCAAGGCGTTCTGTAAACTTGTTCCGGAGGAGCCGGCTTCTAAAAGCGGAATTTCGGTAGGCAGGAGTGTTGCTGCAAAGGCGGCAGATAAGGTAAAAGGCGCTGAGGAGTTTTGCGTGCTTATGCATGCGGATGGTGCCGGGACAAAATCCTCATTGGCCTATGCTTACTGGAGGGAGACCGGTGACATGAGCGTGTGGGATGGTATCGCGCAGGACGCAATTGTGATGAATACGGATGATCTTCTTTGCGTAGGAATTACGGATAATATTTATCTCTCTTCTACTATAGGACGCAATAAAAATCTTATTCCCGCTGAAGTCATAAGCCGTTTAATATCAGGTGCCGAGAAGTTTGGAAAGCGAATGGAGAAGTTTGGCGTGCATTTAATTTCTACCGGCGGAGAGACGGCGGATGTAGGAGATTTGGTACGCACTATTATTGTTGACAGTACTGTTTACGCAAAAATCAGACGTGAAGATGTTATTGATAATGCGCGCATTAAAGCCGGCGATGTAATTGTTGCGCTTGCATCTGACGGAAAGGCGAGCTATGAAAAAGAGTATAACGGCGGAATGGGGAGCAATGGACTAACCTCCGCGCGTCATGATGTTTTTGCAAAGTATTTGGCAAAAAAATATCCTGAGACTTTTGATCCTCAAGTACCAAAGAGCTTGATTTATAGCGGTTCAAGGAAACTTACGGAGATTGAGCCCGAGACCGGTTTAACATACGGAAAGCTGGTGCTTTCCCCTACGCGCACTTATGCTCCAATAGTCAAAGAGGTGCTGGATAAGTACCGCGGCAAGGTTGACGGTATGATTCATTGCACAGGAGGGGCGCAAACTAAAATTCTGCATTTTATTGATAATTTGAGAGTTGTTAAGGATAATCTTTTTCCCGTTCCGGTTTTGTTCAGAACTATCCAGCATGAAAGCAAGACGGAATGGAGAGAGATGTACAAAGTTTTCAATATGGGACATAGGATGGAATTCTATGTGCCTGAAGAGATTGCGGACGGAATCATTGATATTGCGGGCAAGTATAAAGTTAAGGCTCAGGTGATAGGTCATGTGGAGAAAATGAGCGCGGCTTGCAGCGGCAAAAATGCAGCCGGTGGTAAATCATTTGGAGCAGAGGTAATTATAAAAGGAGAACACGGAACTTATTCATATAAGTAGGGGTGTTTTATAAAAATTATAGAAGATTTTGAACGTCAGGAAACTGTCGGGAGTATAATAAAATGTGTTATGAAAAAAATCAGTTATATGTTTTTGGCATTTGCCGCTCTTGCAGTTATTGCGTGCGGACATAAGGAACAGGCTGCCTCTGTGGAAGTTACGCCAATTATGAAAAAAGCGTTGCATGATTCTTCCAGTATTTATTTTGCAAATTTTGGCAAGTATCCGTCACAAAGAGATTCTCTTCCAATTGGTGTATTTGACTCTGGTACGGGCGGTTTAACTGTGCTTGAGGTTATGCTTAAGTCAGATAACATTAACAATATTACAGGTGCGGACGGTCATGACGGTATTCCTGATTTTGCAGGCGAGGATTTTGAATACCTTGGAGACCAGGCAAATATGCCTTACGGAAATTATTCCTCTGAAGGCAAGGATGATTATTTGAGAGAGCTTGCGGTTAAGGATGCCTTGTTTTTGCTTGGCAATAATTACTATACAAATTATGCGGAAAAATCTCCAAAGGGTGTTAAGAAACCGGTTAAGATTATTGTAATTGCTTGTAATACAGCAACTGCGTACGGCCTTAAAGATATAAAAAACCTGCTGGAACTTTCAAAAACGGGAGTTAAAGTTATAGGAGTTATAAATGCAGGAGTTAATGCACTGTTTGCGGAACTGGATAAAATTAAAGAGAAGGACTCCGTTTCAGTTGGAGTTATGGCAACCGTGGGGACTATCTCTTCAAATGCCTATGCGCGCACAATTAGAGAAGTTGCCGGTGCAAAAAAGTACAAACATTATATAGAGGTTGTAAATCAGCCCGGTGCAGGTTTTGCGGAGAGCGTAGACCTGGAACCGGATTTTGTAGACCCTTCACTTACAGAACCTCGCAAGACGTACAGAGGTCCAAAACTTGGAACAGCACCTGATGATATCAAGGAGAGATTGCTTTCCGTTTATAATTTTGATTTTTCCAACCATCACGTTCTTTACAAGAAAGTTGGAGATAAATATGTTGATTTTCAACTGAATTCAGCGGCCAACTATGCGCGTTTCCATCTTGTTTCTTTGTTTGACAAGCTGGCTCACAGCAAAGT
>JAQWEK010000104.1 GCA_028704975.1 Bacteroidales bacterium
AGAGATATTTTCTCTCTTAAATTTATTGTATCTTTGTGGCTCACTGGCATGGTTCAACTAGCTGATGGGTACAAAAGTAATTAATAATTCTGAGGTCAAGAGCGCACTTAAAATTCACGGAGTGGCGGGTACTTTGGTTGCAGCGGCCGCAATGAAAATTGCGGGCTTTGATAAAATGAATGCAATCTACTCGCACATAGCCGATTATAAGGGAGCGTCTTTTGCGGATCATTTGATAGAATATCTGGGCGTTACTGTTGACGTTAATTCAAAAGCGCTGGAAGTTATTCCAAAAACCGGTCCTCTCATTGTAGTTTCCAATCACCCGTTTGGCGGAATTGACGGCGTAGTTGCCATTAGTGTTCTAAACAAGGTAAGGCCTGATATAAAAGTGCTTACAAACTTCATCCTTTCTCAGATTCCAAACATGAAGGAACAGTTTTTACCGGTTAATCCTTTTACGGACAAGGCAAATCTGAAGAGCAGCTTCAAAGGAATTAAGGGAGCTGAGCAGCATCTTGCCGGCGGCGGCGTGCTGGTTTTATTTCCTGCAGGAGAAGTATCATCAAATGACAATGAAGAGGGAGTGATAAAAGACATAGAGTGGCAACCGTCTATTATTAAGATGATTAAGCGAGCTAATGTCCCTGTGCTCCCGGTTTATTTCCACGGTACCAATTCTGCGTATTTCCATTTTTTGGGTAAAATTAGTCCAAAACTTAGAACGCTGAGACTTCCGGGAGAACTAAATAACAAGAAAGGAAAGACAATACATTTTAGGGTAGGAAGCGTTGTTCCTGTAGATGAAATTGCCGACTATAAGGATAATAAAATACTTGGTGCATATTTGAGGAGCAGGACATATGCACTTGAAGCAAATCTAAATGAGGAAGTTAGCAGGGAATATCAGGTGCCGCTCATCGCCCCTGCAAGTATAGATAATATTAAATCCGACTTTAATGCAACTCCCGACAGCAAACTTTTCCAGGTTGGGCAGTTCTCTTGCTATCTTTTTGAATACAAGAATATTCCTGCAATAATGCAGGAGATTGGGCTTAGGAGAGAAGAAGCTTTCCGTTTTGTGGGGGAAGGAACCAACAAGGGGAGTGATACAGATGAGTATGATAAATACTACAAACATCTTGTGTTGTGGGATGATTCCAAGAATGCGCTTGCCGGCGCCTACAGACTTGGACTGGGCAAAGAGATAATTGCCGAATACGGCATTTGCGGTTTATACACGGATTCTTTATTTTGCTATAAGCCAGAGTTTTCCGCAATGTTAGAGCAATCGGTTGAACTTGGGCGTTCATTTGTTGCAAAGGAATATCAGAAAGATACGTTGGCGCTTCTTCTTCTCTTAAAGGGATTGCTTTATGCAATGCTTAGGTACAGAGAGGTAAAATACTTAATAGGGCCCGTTAGCATCAGTTCTTGGTATCCTGTTTTTTATAGGAGTGCCATGATTTATTACCTAAGACTTAAACAATATATTCCGGAGTATTCAGTAATGGTTACCCCAAAGAATCCCTTTATTCCAAATTACGGCAGAGTGGACATTGATGCTCTGCTTGCTAAAAAAATGGATAATCTGGAGAGTTTTGATAGGTTTATTTTAAAAATTAGCAACGGGCAGTACCGTCTTCCGACTCTGCTTAAAAAGTATCTGAGGCTAAATGCAAAAATTATCAATTTTAACGTTGATCCCGATTTCAATGATTGTGTTGACGGTCTTATTATGTTGAACCTTAATGATATGCCAACAGATGACATTGACGGATTGTCAAAAGAATTTGGTGACGCCGGCAAAGACTATATATATCGTCGGTTCTACGGGGATACTTATTAGCGGATATTAAACTTTTATTGCGGGCAGATCAAAAGCTCATTATGGCACGGGATCGTAGCCGCTGCCTCCCCATGGGTTACATCTTAAAATTCTCCAAATAGCTAACCACAAGCCCTTTATTGGGCCATGTTTTTTCAGCGCCTCAACCGCATAGGCAGAACACGTCGGGGTAAACCGGCAGCACTGCGGCTTAAGAGGGGAGATACAGATTTGATAGAATTTTATTAGAACCAGAAAAGGAATACTTGCGACGATTTTTGTTGTCTTAAGAGTTTTGTTCCATGCAGACGGTTTGCTTGCGCTTTTCTGCTTGTCTGAATCTGGCCGTTTGCTATTTTTCTTTTGAGACTGCATCCGCAATTTTTTTTAAAACCTCTTTGAGTTTCTCCTCAATGAAATTGTAATCCGAAATATCTTTTGCAACATAACTGATAAAAATATCAATACTCTCCCCGGCAATGATATCTTTGTTTTTCCTGTAAGCCTCTCTAATTCTGCGTCTTAAAAGATTGCGGTCAACGGCCTTTTTAAAGTTTCGCTTGGGGGCAAGAATAAGAATCTTATTTATGCCTCCTTCCGTTTTCATCCAACTTGTCTTAAACGGGTGAACGAACAACGGCTTCCCTTTAATCTTAAGTTCCTCTATCTCTTTAAACGTGCAGAGGCGCTCTTCTTTTTTAAAGGTGCTTTTTTCTGAACTTTTTTGGGGCATGTTGTCTTTTTTATAGCAGCTTTTTTAATCGTAGTTTTTTTAGCGGGGACACTCTTTTTAACCGATGCCGCTTTTTTTACCGAGGCTTTTGCCTGTGCATTGACAAGGGTATTTGCGTTATTAATGCAATATTCAATAGCAGAAGCCATTGATGGACAGGCGTCTACTGGTCCGGCAAGCGTAGTCTTCAACTTTGCCTCTTCCATTGCTTTTTGGGCGCTGTTGCCAAAAGTTACAAACATAGTATCACCCTGTTTGTATGCAGGATAGTTGGCTTTAAGAGAGGCAACATCCAAAGCACTGTAGAAAGCAATTAACTGATATTGAGAAAGGTCAGTGGCCTTTAAATCACAGTTTACAACCTTTACAAACACTGCGGAACTGTGTTTAAGTTTTGCCTGCTCAAACATTTTGCTCCATTCCGGTCTTAAATGATCTGCTGTCGCGATTAAGAAATTTTCATCTCTATGCTTCTCATTAACTGCATTTTTTACAATGGAATCAAAAGTTCCGTCACCAAAAAATATTTTCCTTTTCCTGTAAACAATATGCTTTTGAAGGTAGTATGCTATATTCTCTCCAATGCAGAAGTATTTTAAACTTTCAGGGACTTTATATCTCTGTTCTTCACACAGTTGAAAGAAGGCATCTATGGACGCCTTTGCAGTAAATACAATAGCCGTGTAATCTGAAATGTTAATTCTTTGTATTCTGAATTCTCTGAGGCTCAGCGGCTCCAATCTAAAAAACGGTCTGAAATCAATGATAACTCCATATTTGTTTACTAGATTTGTGTAATGCGGGTTGCCGCCCGCCTGTTCAGGTTGTGAAATTAAAATCTTGTTAATCTTCATAGTCAATCTAAATTGTTTTAACAATTAAAACAATCGGTAAAATCTCCAAGGTGCAAAGATACAAAATGTAAGTAAAAATGGAAAATCTGCTTTGAAATATCACCCTTCTTTCCATATTCAGATACAAAATAGATGGCACTGCGCAACAAATTATTAACCAAGCTATTATGACATTAACCGGCAAGCTTGGGATTAACGCAAAAACCATCTCCCCGGCAAGCAACATTAAAATACCCAGAGCCAGATAGGTTCGCCAAAATTTATTAATCAGTCGGAACGCGCTTGATCCGTTTACGTAATCTAAAATCCATAAAAGCCATGATTTAAGCAAGGAATAAATTACAATAGATACGACTATTATTCCAAATGCCGCAATTACCGGAATATCTCCCATAAAATTATAGGTAACGTTTTGATTTGCAATAATAAATGCAACAAGCAGAACTCCAAAAACGGCCATAATATTTCTGCTTGTTTCCAGTGCGGATTGCCCCTCCATCTCCTTAATTCTTTTAAGATTAAAAGAGTAAGTAAGCACTCTGAAAGCACCCTCTCCTATTCTTTCACAGCCAATGATAAAAAACGTCAGCAAAACCAAAAGCAGTCCCAGATTTGTGTATGTGTCAATTTGTTTTGGAATGGCTGTTTTCTCAAAACTCTCAACAGATGCAGTTGTTTTTACACTCCCCGGCCAGGCGTTTGCTATCGGTTCCAGTACGTTTTTGTTAGGATTGGGTTTTACGTTTTTAATCTCATTGATAAGGTCATCTAAATTTTTTCCTGCAATTACCGAATGTTCCTGAGTTTCATGTTCAATTGTAAAATGCGGAGGAATGTAGAGGTAATTTACCGTTGCGGCAGAATCTGCGGGGGCTTGCGTCTCCGCTCCGGCTGCCGCTGAATGGGTAAGCGTATCTACTTGCCGTACAGGTAAATAATATGTGTGGTCAATGTAAGACATCTGAATTTACAATCTTTTCTGCCGTCAAAATCCGTTTGCCGTGGAGTTTCAGGTGAAATTTCCTTAAGTAAGATTAATTTCCCCTTTTAGCCTTGTAGCCGTCTGCCGTGAGGATTGTAACTATTTTATCACGACAGTCTCCCTGAATTATAATCTCCCAATCTTTAACCGTGCCGCCAACTCCGCATTTTGTCTTAAGTTTTTTTGCAAGCACCTCTAAATCCTCGTCGCTTCCGATAAAATTTTTTACAAGAGTTACCTGTTTACCCGATCTTCCTTTGCGGTCAATCATAACAATCAGCTTCTGTTCCGACGGCTTAAGGGTTTGAGTGCCTAGGTTTTCTGCATCATGACCGCTTTTAGAATAATCATAATCGGGATTTGTGGAATAAATCACCCCGAGTCTTTTTTTATAATTATTATCAGTCATGGCTAATAATTTGCAGTGCTTAAAATTTTGGGCAAAGGTAGT
>JAQWEK010000018.1:0-2342 GCA_028704975.1 Bacteroidales bacterium
ATTTCCCGGCAAGCCTCTGGCCCTTGTCAACGGCATCCCGATGATTGTAAGAGTGATGCGCCAGGCGGCAAAGGTTTTTAGTGATGTTTGTATTGCCACAGACGATGAAAGAATCTATAACAAGGTTGTAGAAATGGGAGGAATGGCCGTAATGACATTAGCCTCACATAGTAGCGGAACGGATAGATGCTTAGAAGCACTGACCAAATATCAAAAGGAGAGCGGCAAGATATTTGACGTGGTTTTAAATGTGCAGGGGGATGAGCCTTACATCAGGCCGGAGCAATTAATGACGCTTGCAAATTGTTTTAATGATTCTAGTGTTGATATTGCAACTTTAGTTAAGAAGTGCAAAAGTTTGGCAGAGGTAAATGACCCAAATAGACCAAAAGTTGTTGTAGATAAAGTTTGCAATGCACTATATTTCAGCAGGTCTGTAATTCCTTTCTGCCGCGGCGGGGAATTGAGCGATGAAGTTGTAAGGAAGACGGGGTACTTTATGCATGTGGGCTTGTACGGCTATACGGCAAAAACCTTAGCCGCTTTATGTGCGATGCCTCGGAGTTTTCTTGAAAAAACGGAAAATCTGGAGCAATTGAGATGGCTGGAAAACGGATATAAGATTAGAGTGGCGGAGAGCAATTACGAGTCATACTCCGTGGATACGCCGGAAGATTTGGACAGACTTAACAAAATGCAGTTAAAGTAGTCTAATTTGCTATAAAACGTAATGGTGACCCGGCCCAAAAACTATCGGGACAGAAAATATATTTGTTTAATTAATTAATTATAAAAAAGTTATGAAGAGATTTTTAAAGTATGCAGGCATTGTCGCACTAGTTGCGCTTACCACTTTCTGCGCTAATCCAGAGAAGATGGCGAAGATGGCGGGTATGGTTAAGACAAGCTGCAGTCCCAAAGTGCTGGAGTGTGTTGCTGGTCAAATCAAAGCCACATATTCAGTAACTTTCCCAGCAAAGTATTTTTTACAAAAAGTTAAACTTAAAATTACTCCAGTGCTGGTTTATAACGGAGGAGAGATGGTTGGAGAAGATTACTGGCTGCAGGGAGGTAAAGTAAATGATAATTACGCCGTTGTATCTTACGCAAACGGCGGTACTTTCAGCAGAAACGTTGTATTCCCTTACAAAGAGGGTGTTGAAAAAGCTCATCTGGAATTGAGGGCAACCGTTTACAATATCAAAGGAACTAAATCTTACAAGTATCCTGCTGCATTTAAGATTGCAGACGGGACAAACTGTACCTATATGCTGGCAAAAACTTCCGGAGAACCGTCTTTTGAAAAAGACAATTATCAGAAAGAAAACTCCATTACAAAAGAGGCTCAGATTCTTTATGAAATTAATAAAGCCAATGTTAAAAAAGACAGACTTAATTCAAAGGAAATCAAGGAGTTTGAACAATTCTTAAAAGAAGCTAAAAATGATGATACCAAGACAATCACATCTAGTTCCATCATAGGTTATGCTTCTCCTGACGGACCGGTAGGCGAAAACAATTCTCTTTCCGAGAAACGCGCAAAATCCGCTAAACTTGCCTATGAGAAGACAATTGCTAAAAAAGCAAAAGTTAATGTACCTGTTGAGCTTTCAGAAAAGGGTGAAGACTGGGACGGTTTCCAGAAGATGGTCCAGAATTCCAACATAGAGGATAAAGATTTGATTTTAAGAGTACTATCAATGTATTCAGATCCTGCTGTAAGAGAGCGCGAGATAAGAAACATGTCAAACGTATTCCAGACTTTAAAGACAAAGGTTCTTCCTCAACTGCGCCGCAGCAGAGTGGTTGCCAATGTGGTTAAAAAGAATTTCACAGACGACCAGCTAAAAGAAATGGTTAAAAATGATGACAGTCGTCTTGATGAAGAAGCTCTGCTTTATACCGCATCTTTATCAAAAGACAAAAAAGAGAAAGCTGAAATATATAAGAAAGCTGCAGAGAAATTTAACAGCAGCCGTGCTTATAACAATCTAGCTGCATTGTCATTACAGAGTGGAAAGACAGAAGAGGCAGAGAATTACTTGAACAAAATGTCAGAGCAGACTCCTTCATATTATAACAACATGGGTGTTGTTGAATTGCAGAAGAAGAATTACGATAAGGCATCTGAATATTTTACAAAAGCAGGTACGGCAGAATCTAAAGAGAACCAGGGAGCAATTGATATTCTTAACGGCAACTATGCAAAAGCCGCACAGGAACTGGAGGGAACTAAGTGCTATAACAATGGTCTTGCAAAGATTCTTAACAATGACCTTGAAGGTGCACAATCCGTTTTGAAAGATGAAAAATGCGCTAATCAATCATACTTAAGAGCAATT
>JAQWEK010000018.1:2442-19908 GCA_028704975.1 Bacteroidales bacterium
AAACGCATCTGGTTATTTTGTGATTACTTCTTTATGCTCCGCAGCATCCTTGGGAATAAGTCTCTTATGGAACACCTTGTAAGAGAGTGCTCTATGGCGGACGTTTTGTATTTCTACTGGGGAGACAAATCTGCGTTAATCACTCCGTTCTTAAAGAAAAAACTAGAGGACGCAACCTCAATTATGCCAAAAGTATTTGTAAGGTTTCACGGCTCAGATATTTATGAAAGGGCTAAGGGATATCTTCCTTTTAGAGAGATGCTTTACCCGTCCGTTGATTGCGCCGTGCCAATCTCCTATGATGGAGCTCATTACATCCAAAAAAATTACAAACATCAGCCTAAGCTGATAGAAACTTTCCATTTAGGATGCTCTAACAAAGACATAAAGTTTGCAAATCTGATGGGGAAACTTCCCGGAGTTTTTGAGATTGTCAGCTGCTCTAATGTCATTGAACTTAAAAGAGTTGACATGATAGCGGATGCCATTAAACTTATCACGGAAGATTCCGCACTCATTCAAAAAATAAGAGAAAAGAGAGCAACGGAGGGGATGAGATTTACAGGCATTCATTGGACTCATTTTGGAGGAGGTCCGTTGCTGGATGATTTAAAGAACAAGTGCTTAAAATATTTCAACAAGAACAGCAATTCGGGGGAAGATAATAATACGGCCGAAAACAAACATTCCTCTATTTTAAATAATGATTCATTCTCGGTAATAGTAAATTTGAGAGGCTCTGTTGAACACTCCAAAATACTTGAATACTACAGAGATAACGGCGCCAATTTATTTATCCTTGTTAGCCGCACGGAGGGTGTTCCCGTCTCCATAATGGAGGCTTTTTCTTACGGTATTCCGGTAATAGCAACAAATGTTGGAGGTGTCTCTGAGATGTTTAGAAATTGTCCCGTCGGTTATCTTATAGATGCGGTGCAAACACCGGAAACTCTTAAAGATTACATTGTAAAATATATCTTAATTCCTAAGGAAGAACAGATTGCAATACAAAATAATGCGCGGGCAAATTGGGAAGAGAACTGGGATGCAGAGAAAAATTTTACCAGCTTTGCTGATGCGCTTCATAATTCCTTAAACTAATTTTTATTTATCGGTTTTATGAAAATTGAAAAGGCAACACAAGTAAATCTAAAGGAGCTTATGGCTATTTTTGCCCGTGCAAGAAGTTTTATGGCAAGTACCGGAAATCCCAACCAGTGGATAAACGGATATCCTTCAGAAGAGCTTATTTATCAGGATATTGTTCATGGACACTGTTTCATTTGCCGCACAGATGACAATCATATTGCAGCCGCTTTTGTTTTTATAATAGGAGATGATCCAACGTATGCAATAATAGAAAATGGAAAGTGGTTAAATGACAAAATTTATGGAGTCATTCACCGCCTTGCTTCAGACGGCACCAAAAAAGGAATTGCAAAATTTTGCATAGAATGGTGCTTTAGTCAAATCAACAATTTGCGTGTGGATACGCATGCAAATAACAAAGTAATGCAAAGCATATTAAAAAGAGAGGGCTTTAAATACTGTGGAATAATTTACACGCACAACGGAACAGAGCGTCTTGCTTTTCAAAAAACTCAATAACATATTACGCATAAGAGCCGGCCGGCGCAAAATATTTTTTATCCCGACAGATTATATTTTAAGCACTGCCATAAATGCAGACTGCGGAACCTGCACTTGTCCGACCTGACGCATTCTTCTCTTTCCTTTTTTCTGTTTCTCAAGCAGTTTGCGCTTTCTTGTAATATCGCCGCCATAGCACTTTGCGGTTACATCTTTGCGCACCTGACGTACTGTTTCACGCGCAATTATTTTGGCGCCAATCGCAGCTTGAATAGCAATATCAAATTGCTGTCTTGGAATTAAATCTTTTAATTTCTCACACATCTTACGTCCAAAGTCATAAGCGTGCGCGCGGTGTGTCAGAGAAGAGAGCGCGTCAACCGGCTCTCCGTTAAGAAGAATATCCAGCTTTACCAAATCCGCATCTCTAAAATCAATGATATGATAATCAAATGATGCATAGCCTTTTGAAATAGATTTTAATTTGTCATAAAAGTCAAAAACTATCTCAGAAAGAGGCATATCAAAATTCAATTCAACTCTATCCGTCGTGAGAAAATGCTGGCTGACCAAAGTACCTCTCTTCTCAATGCAAAGTTTCATAATCGGACCAAAGAAATCTGATTTTGAAATTACTTGCGCCCTGATGTACGGTTCTTCTATATGGTCTATAGCCGTTTCCTCCGGAAGGCCGGAAGGGTTATGTACATCTACAACTTCTCCGCTTGTGGAATACACTTTAAATGAGACATTTGGAACGGTCGTAATACAATCCATGTTGAATTCCCGGAACAATCTTTCTTGCACAATTTCCAAATGCAGCAGGCCTAAAAATCCGCAACGGAAACCAAAGCCCAACGCCATGGAACTCTCAGGTTCAAAAACCAAAGAAGCATCATTCAACTGCAATTTTTCCAATGAAACCTTTAGGTTGTCATATTCATCTGTCTCCACCGGATATACGCCGGCAAACAGCATAGGCTTTACCTCCTCAAATCCCGCAATTGCCTTAGTACAAGGGTTTTCCACTGATGTTATTGTATCTCCCACCTTAACCTCAACTGCGCTTTTTATGCCGCTGATTATATAACCGACATTGCCTGTTCCTATTTCATCCTGCGGCTGCAGTTTCATGCCCATCACACCAACTTCATCTGCAGTATATTCCATCCCGGTATTCACAAATTTCACGCGTTCTCCTTTATGAATAGAACCGCATTCTACTTTGTAGTAAGCAATTATTCCTCTGAAAGAATTAAAGACAGAATCAAAAATCAAAGCCTGTAGCGGAGCGCTCGGATCTCCTTTGGGGGCGGGAACTTTATGTACAATTTCCTCCAATATTTCAGGAACACCTTTTCCTGTTTTTGCACTTGCAAATAAAACATTCTCCGGCTTGCAGCCAATCAAATTAACAATTTGATCCCTCACAACTTCCGGTTCGGCCGCATCCATATCTATTTTATTCACGACGGGAATAATTTCCAAGTCATGATCAAGGGCTAAATAAAGATTAGAAATTGTCTGAGCTTGAACACCTTGCGTGGCATCTACAACAAGCAGTGCCCCCTCAGAAGAGGCAATTGAACGGGAAACTTCATAAGAAAAATCCACGTGCCCGGGAGTATCCAGCAAATTTAAGATATACTCCTTGCCATCACTCCGGTATTTCATCTGCACGGCATGACTCTTAATTGTGATACCCTTCTCCTTCTCCAAATCCATAGAATCCAGCACCTGATTCTCCATTTCCCTGTCAGTGACAGTATGTGTGGCCTCAAGCATTCTATCGGCTAATGTACTCTTGCCGTGGTCTATATGTGCAATAATGCAAAAATTCCTAATGTTGTCCATGCTAAAAAATGCCGCTATGTTATGTTGCAGCCCCGTTAGCTGCAAAGATACTCTTTTTGGGAAATAGTAAATAATCGTGTAAATTTACACATCTTAAAAAATAAAACACTCACAAAAATGCCTGATATACAAAAACTTAAGGATACGGCTTCACAGATCAGAAGAGATATAATAAGGATGGTTACCAGTGCTCAAAGCGGACATCCGGGAGGAAGCCTGTCCAGCACAGATATTGTTACAGCCTTGTTTTTCAGCCAAATGAAACACTCTCCTCAAAACTGGGACCGGAGCGGAAAAGGGAATGATATGTTCTTTCTCTCCTGCGGACATGAATCTCCGTTATTCTATAGCGCTCTTGCACGCAGCGGATATTTTCCTATAAAAGAGCTTGGAACTTTTAGAAAATTAGGAAGCCGTCTTCAAGGACATCCCGCTACAGATACCGGACTTCCGGGTATTTATGAGGCCAGCGGTTCTCTTGGCCAGGGTCTTTCAGTTGCCGTTGGTGCAGCTCTTGGAAAAAGATTAGACGGAGAAAAAAATTACGTATACGTTCTTCTTGGAGATGGAGAGAGCGAGGAGGGACAAGTTTGGGAGGCGTCAGAATTTGCTTCTCACCATAAAGTAAACAATCTGATTGCAATTACTGACTGGAATGGCCAGCAGATAGACGGTACAACAACGGAAGTTATTGGACCTGACCATCTTGATCAAAAATGGAAAGCTTTCGGATGGAACGTCCTTGTTGTTGAAAACGGGCATGACTTTAACGAGATACTTTCATCTTTTAAACTTGCTCAAGAGTTGGAAAGCAAAGAGGAGAAGCCTGTAATGATTTTAATGAAAACTATCATGGGCAAAGGGGTAGATTTTATGGAGGGAACTTGCAAGTGGCACGGCAAGGCACCAAAGCCGGAAGAGGCTGAAAAAGCTCTTGCACAACTAAAGGAAACATTGGGGGATTATTAAAATCTGTCGGGATTAAATTATTGATTAAAAAGAATTTACAATGGCAAAATTTACAAATACTGGTAATAAAGATACACGCTCCGGGTTTGGAGCAGGACTTTTAGAATTTGGAAGAGAGAATAAAAATGCCGTGGCGTTAACCGCAGATTTGAAAGGCTCTGTTAAAATGGGGGATTTTGCAAAAGAATTTCCGGAGAGATTTTTCCAGTGCGGAATTGCGGAGGCTAATATGATTGATATAGCCGCTGGTCTATCTTTAAACGGCAAAATTCCTTTTGCTTCTACGTTTGCGATATTTGCAACGGGACGTGTATATGATCAAGTCAGACAGAGCGTTGCGTATTCGGATACTAACGTCAAAATATGTGCTTCTCACGCCGGCATCACCCTTGGAGAAGACGGTGCAACACATCAGATTTTGGAAGATATCGGCCTTATGAGAATGCTTCCAAATATGACGGTTATTAATCCTTGTGATTACAATCAAACAAAAGCGGCAACCATTTCCGCCGGCAAACATATAGGACCTGTTTACTTAAGATTCGGACGTCCTGGTGTTCCAAATTTTACTCCGGAGAATCAGACGTTTGAAATTGGGAAAGCTATAAAAATGATTGATGGAAAAGATGTTTCAATATTCGCGACAGGTCATCTTGTATGGGAGGCTCTGCAAGCTGCAGATAAATTGGAGAAAGATAATATAAGCGCTGAAGTTATTGACATTGCAACAATAAAACCTCTTGATTATGACGCTGTTCTTGCATCAGTTAAAAAGACGAGCGCGGTTGTAACGGCAGAAGAGCATTTTATTGCAGGCGGTCTTGGAGAATTAATCAGCGGATTTCTTGCAGGCCACTATCTTGCTCCGGTTGAATATGTTGCAATTGCGGATAAATTTGGCCAAAGCGGTACGCCGGATGAATTGATGAGAGCCTATGGTCTTGATGCAGAGCACATTGTGGCCGCTGCAAAAAGGGCAGTCGGGAGAAAAAAATAAATCGGACTCTCATTAAACTTTATAACGCTGCGGTAGTCTAATACACCAAAGGGATTTGCATGCAGGAAGATTCGGAAATATTGGCACTTTACAACAAAGATGGGGGAGGGGCGGATTATGCCTTCAATCTTATTGTGCGCAAATACAGCGAGCGTCTTTATTGGCACTTAAGAGAATTGACCGGCAATCATGAAGATGCGAATGATCTTTTACAAAATACCCTTATTAAAATCTGGAATAATCTTCCAACTTTCAGGGGAGACTCCAAACTTTACACGTGGCTCTATAGAATTGCTACAAATGAGGCACTTACGTGGCTGAAAAAGCAGCGCTTTGAGAGCAGATTCGCCCGCCTTGGCTTTGACAAATCTCTTTGCAATAAGCTCACGACAGATGATTTTTTTAACGGAGACCAGATTCAGCTGGTGCTCCAAAAAGAGGTAATGCAGTTGCCGGATAAACAGCGCGCAATTTTTTCCATGCGTTATTTTCAAGATATGAAATATGAAGAAATTGCGGAAGTTATGGAAAGCAATGTTGGCGCTGTAAAAACCTCTTATTCAATAGCTTACAACAAAATAACAACCGGCCTGAAAAATAAATTTTAACTATAGATTTAACTTTTCCAATTGCACAAAGTCTAATAAGTGCCTGATGAATCGGAAACAAAGGGTTTAAAAATGGAAGATAACAAGAACATAGATAGAGAGTCCTTTGAGAATGCAAATGACATCCTTAGTAATGAGCATTTGAAAAAAATGCCTTTTAAGGTTCCGCAAGGATACTTTGAAAGCGTTGAAGATGAGGTGCGCACTAAGATTAAGGAACAAACCCCGGATGGACAATGGGGACTTTTGCACCGCTCTCTAAAAGCGTATCTTGGACTTGCGGCTTCATTTCTTTTAATTCTTGGAGCCGGCTGGGGGACGATTCATTTTACAAAATATTTTACCTCCGGCCATACGCTTACGGCGCAGTCAACTGTTGATTCTGAATTGTTGCTGGACAGCCTTGAGAATGACTATGTTGCAGAACAATTAGACAATGCCCTTGAGGAAAGCAGTAAGGATACGCTCACAATAAGAGTAATTCCTCCGCAAGCAGAAGAGATGACAGTGGAAACAGCGGTAGACTATGCGGATGCCGTCCAAGAGTATTTAAGTGCATATCCAAGTACCTCTGTCAGCCTTGCCTCCTTAGAACTCGCAGAATTAGAAGAATAATTTATTTCATAGGTTAAATTTCAGGTACAATGGTTAAATTTTTAAAATCAATTACATTAACGCTGGCGGCCGTTGCCGCCATGGCGTTTGGAACATCCGCATTTGCACAAAATGCTACTAAACAGAATAATGCAACCGCTCAAGGAAAGAATGGCGGAAAGGGCATGATGATTAACAGAGAAAAAATCAAAGCCCAGAAAATCGCTTTCTTTACCCAGGAGCTTAATCTCACATCAGATGAAGCCGCCAAATTCTGGCCGGTATATAATCAATGCTGGAAAGAAAAAATGGAGGCAAAGCATACTACACATCAAAGCTTAAAAGCTCTATCACAAGCGGCTAAAGATGCCAATTCTTCAGATTCCGATGTAAGAAATCTTGCAGATGCTTATCATAAAAATTATGAAAAAGAGCTAAAGTTGGTAAGTGAACATTTTGCTGAATATCAGAAAGTTTTACCTATTAAGAAAGCGGCGCTTGTAACAGCAACAGAAGAAAAATTCAAGAACAATCTTATTATGCAGTTACGCGGAAAAGGAAATCAGCAACGCAAAATGGAGCAAATCAATCATATGGGTCACGGACAGCAAATGCAAAAAGTAACTAAATAGTTTCAGTTTCTTGGTTTAATTTTCCTTCATTACAACACTCCCGTTCTGGTTTCTATACTCAACGGGAGTTTTTCCTGTATTTCTGATAAAGAAATTATTAAACTCCTCTACGGATTCAAATAAAAATTTCTTGGAAATATTTTCCATTGGGATGTCTGCTACTTTTAAATCCGCACATATCATCTCCGTCTTTCTCTTGTTCATCCACTTTTGAGGATCAACTCCAAACGCCTCAATAAAACTTCTTGTAAACTCTTCAAAATTAAGGTCGTACCTCTTTGCAAGTTCCTCCGCAGTTCTGACTTTCAGATAATTCATTCTTACAAATTCAGGCAAATTAACGCTGTTCCCATGCAACAGCGGCGCAAACAGACTTGCGTTCTCTTCTTTTGTATAGAAAGTTCTTAATATTAAAAAAGCCTCCTTTTGTTTAATCTCATGAAGATTGATACAACTGATATTATTGCTCAAGAAAAATTTAATGCTGTCCAAAACCATTTGCATTGGCGGATAAATCGGAATCGGTTTTGCCGAGCAGTCCTCCGGTGTGATAAATGATAATAAATCATCTATTGAAAATTTATTACACAGATGCAGATGCTTGTTGTCAAATGCAAGCAGAATGAAATAACTGTTTTCCAATACCCTTCCCGTCACTTCACTTTTAACCGGGATTAATATCATCTCCTCCGCATTCAGTTCTTTGACGTCAACTTTATTAAAATTTAATTCCAGTTTGCCGCTCGTAAGGAAAACAATATAGTTCTCGGATTTATCAGGCAAAGCAAACTCATCTCCTTTAAGAAGCATATGAATGCTAAAGCCTATAGATTTTTTGGTCACATAATTAACACAAGAAAGGTGTTCTTGCCCATATAACAGTTTCATGGGTTTTGCAGTAACTAAATCATTTGTACTCATATCATAAATTTTTAACTGCAGGGAACATTGTTACTCCACTTTGTTTAACAAATGTAGTAAATTAAAAAAAAGGGTGCTAAAACGCTAAATAAGGGTGCTAAAACGCTAAATAGAAATCTTTTGTCAGATTTTTATATTCCGGAGTATATCCCATTTCATTTTGTATTGTCAGATTTTCATCCCGATAGTCTGCCGGTACACGGGTATATAAAAATTCCATCATCACTCTTTTTATTTGCTCATGTTGCTTATAAAACACACTGCATTTTCTTGAGAGCTGCAAAAAAGGATATAAAGCTTCTTGTGAAAAATGTTCTTTTAAAAACTGTACTTTCTTTAAAAAATTTTCTGCTTCATCTGTCGGGAGTATAAGGGCAAACCTGCCACCCACTTTTAAACAAGATGTTACGCCCTTTATCAAATCCGCCTGGGATAAAATATCATTATGTCTTGCAGAAGACTTTTTTTTATTTGGAGATTTTAATGAATCCGTAAAATAAGGCGGATTGGAAAAAACCAAGTCAAACCGGTTTTTGTGGATTGCGGCAAATCTCTGAAATTCAATATTTTCAGTAAACAAAATTTTTGTCCATTTAGACTCCTCAAAATTTGTTTTAGCCTCTGAACAAGACGCCGCATCACTATCAATACCGCAAACGGCAACTTTGCTTTTATCTTCCGCGCCGACGCATGCTTTCTCTAACCGTTGCGCAACCATCAAGGCAATTATTCCGGTGCCGGTGCCAACGTCCAATAATTTTTTGTCGGTGGAAAGAAGCCTCATCCAAGCGCCAAGGAGAACTCCGTCCGTATTAACCCGCATAACGGAATGATTCTGATATACAGTGAATTCTTTGAATTTAAAATAATCGTTCCCCACCGAATTGATGTTATTGGGCAACAAACTGGCCGTCTTTTATTTCTAAAATTTTATCACTTCTGTCTGCCATTGATGCATCATGAGTCACAATGATGATGGTTTGACCATGAGCATCTCTCAACTTAAAAAATAAATCATGCAACTCCTTTTTTGTTTTGCTGTCCAAATTTCCGGATGGCTCATCTGCAAAAATAATATCGGGATTATTCATCAGCGCCCTTGCTATTGCAACACGCTGCTGCTCTCCGCCGCTCATCTCAGATGGTCTGCTGCTTTCTTTTCCAGACAGCCCCAACTCCGCAAGCAAAGACAAAGCACGCTCTTTTATTTCCCTGGTGCCCAGAGCATTCCCCGTATGTTCAGATTTAAGAATCAGTGCGGGCATCATCACGTTTTCAACTGCAGTGAACTCAGGTAAAAGATGATGGAACTGAAAAACAAAACCTATCTTTCTGTTTCTGAATTCCGCCAGTTCATTAGAAGAGAGCGCAAAAACATCGGTGCCGTTAATCAGCACACTTCCGCCGTCCGGTTTTAAAATTGTTCCAAGAATTTGAAGCAGAGTTGTTTTCCCAGCTCCGCTGGCTCCAACAATGCTAACAATATTACCCTTGTCCGCAGAAAAATTCAGGTCCCGCAGGACCTGAACTTTACCGTAAAACTTGCAAATGTCTTTGCATTCTATAATCATCCTTAATTAATTTTCTATCGCGGCAGAAATATCTGTTGCGAAATTATTCTTCTTTTTCCTCAGCCTCATAAGCCTTAAGAAGCTCATCTTGGACATTTGCAGGAACCTGCTGATATTCTGCAAATTTCATTGTAAATGTTGCACGTCCGGAAGTAAGCGAGCTCAAGGTTGTAGAGTATCTGTAAAGTTCTGCCAGAGGAATTCTTGCCTTAAGAATTTCAAAGCCGGCCTCGCTGCTCATACCTTCAATAAGAGCTCTGCGATTTTGCAAATCGCTCATCACGTCTCCCATGCAATCAGAAGGAACTGTAATTTCTATATTGTAAATAGGCTCCATGATTTTAGGACCCGCTTTCTTAAAAGCCTCTTTGAATGCATTGCGAGCTGCAAGCTTAAATGACAATTCGTTTGAATCTACCGGATGCATCTTTCCGTCATAGATATATACCTTAATATCACGGGCATAGGAACCTGTAAGAGGACCTTCGGTCATCTTCTCCATAACGCCTTTTAGAATTGCAGGCATAAAGCGCGCATCAATTGCACCGCCAACTATACAGTTGTAATAAATAAGCTTACCGCCCCACTCCAAAGGATATTCCTCCTTGCCTTTTAAGTTTAAAGTCATATCCATGCCGTCAACTTTAAACTTGTTATTTTCCGGTGCGCCTTCTACATAAGGTTCTATAAGTAAATGAACTTCTCCAAATTGCCCTGCTCCGCCGGATTGTTTCTTATGCCTGTACATAGCATTGGCGACTTTTGTAATAGTCTCTCTATAAGGAATTTTTGGGGCTATAAGTTCTATATCAAGTTTATCAATATTATTAATCTTCCACTTAAGAATATTAATATGATGCTCTCCTTGTCCGCTCAAAATTATCTGCTTCAATTCCTTTGAATATTCAACAACAATTGTTGGGTCTTCTGCCTGTGCGCGATTAAGAATTTCTCCAAGTCTCTCATCATCTTTGGGATCTTTTGCCTTGATTGCGGTTCTAAATTTTGGCTCAGGAAATTTGGTGGGAGCAAATACATACTCACAGTTGCTGCCGCAAAGTGTTTGTCCTTGCTTAACGCTCTTAAGCTTAACGGTACATCCAATGTCTCCGGCGCGCATTTCAGAAATTTTATCTCTCTTCTTTCCCGCTGCTGCATAAATAGCGGATATTCTCTCTTTGTCTCCTGTCTCCGGATTCACAATATCCATGCCTTCAGTCAATTTGCCGCTCATTACCTTAAAGTATGCAACATCTCCAAGATGCTGTTCAAGAGCTGTTTTGTAAATATAAATTGCGGCAGGACCTGTAGAGTCCGTCTTTACTTTTGTTCCGTCTTTTAATTCATTCTCAACGCCAACAGGAGATGGAGCTGTATTAATTGTAAACTCCATAATTCTCTTAACACCAATATTTTTTTTAGATGATAAACAGAATAAAGGGAATATTTCTCCCTTTGCCATTCCCGCTTTTAGACCGCTGCGCACTTCATCCTCTGTAAGAGTTCCCTTATCAAAAAATATCTCCATCAGTTTCTCATCATTCTCCGCAGCTTTCTCTATAAGTTCCTGTTGCAAAGTTTTTGCCTCATCTTGCTGATCAGCAGGAATATCCAGTTCCTCTCTTGTACCATTTTCATCTTTAAAATGATACATCTTCATCTTAAGAACATCAATAAATGCATCAAAAGAGGGACCCGGGTTAACCGGATATTGTACAAGAACTATTTTGGCTCCGTAAACATTTTTCAAAGAATCAAGAGTCATGTGCCAATCAGCCTTCTCATGATCCAACTGACTAACGGCAAATGTAAGCGGCTTTTTATGCTTAAGGGCCTGACGTGTAAATATCTCTGTTCCAACCTCTACACCTTGAGTCGCATTAACCAGCATGATTCCGCTCTCGCAAACCGTAAACGCTGAATATACCCCGCCGACAAAATCGTCTGACCCCGGAGTATCAATTATATTGAACTTTGTATCCATGAACTCTGTATAAAGCAGAGTAGAATAGATGGACCTTTGATTTTCCTGTTCAATTTCAGTGTTATCGCTCATTGTATTCTTCCCCTCTATAGTTCCTCTGCGCTCAATAACTTTTCCTTCAAACATCATTGATTCCGCAAAAAGAGTTTTGCCCGCCTTCGGGCCTCCAAGGAGTACAACGTTTCTCACATTACTGGTGTCGTATGTTTTCATATTTTAAAATTTGTTTGTAGTTTATTCTCAAAAAAGCCCACACCGGAAGTTCTGACCGGCATTAAAGGTCTCAAATTTAGGAAATAATTCTATCAAACAACTAAACGCCTGCGATTTTTACGGTTAGTCAACATTAAGAAGTTTTTCTAGTGCTGCAGCGCAAGCTCGTTCTTTTAAATACGCCGCTTCATTATTCATCCTCTTTTTAATATTCGGTTCTATATCTGACATCGGAAAGATTGCCCTGTTCTTGCCGGATTTAATTTGTGACGCTCCGCAAAAAAGCCACACAATTTTTTTTCTCATTTTATTCTCCTCGTATTCACCGCATCTGACATTCAAACTATTTACAATATCTATTACCCCTCCAACCACCTTACCCTTAAAACTTTGCACATCTATCATGCCTTCCCCGGAAACCACAATATCCGCCCATTTGATTTTAGATTTCAATTTTTGAAGTTTTGCAAAATAATCAAACCCGCTCATTTTCTTTGACTTAAGAAAATACATCAAAGCAAAGCCAACACCTCCGGCAGCACCGGCCCCTTCCGCTTTTGACATCTTGTTCACAAAAAGAGTTTTTGCCGGCCGATTCTTTTTATCAAAATTATCATCCGATTTTTCTATTGCCTCCAAAAAATTTTTAACTCCTCCCTCCAAAATCGCAAGCTCCTCCTTACTTGCTCCCTTCTGCGGACCATACGCATAAGTAGCACCTTTGGAACCTATTAGCGGATTCTTTACGTCACAGACAACAGTAAATTCAACATCCTTGAGCATTTTTGCCTTATCGGAATTTCCTGTCGGGAAAATTATTTTTTTTATTCTCGACAGATCATCTCCCTTTATAAAAGCCTCAGTTCCAACACGTTTATCTAAAATATTTTTACCTGCAGAATTAAAAAATTTATATCCGAGTGCTTGCAGCATACCTGTGCCGCAATCATTTGTAGCGCTACCGCCTATTCCGATAATTACTTTTTCTGCTCCGGCCAAAGCAGCTTTAAGAATTAATTCCCCCAAGCCGTAAGTCGTAGTGTGAATCGGATTTCTGTCGGCAACCGGAATCATTGCAAGTCCTGATACCTGAGCCATCTCTATAAAAGCAATCTTCTTAGAACGACAGAACATAAAAGAACTTTTCACCCTCCTGCCAAGAGGTCCTATTGTCCGGCAAAAAATCTCCTCGGCGTCTGTTGCCCCCTTAAAAATTTCCGCGCTGCCGTCGCCTCCGTCTGCTATTGCAACAATTTTATAATTGCTGTCCTGAATATAAGAGGGTAACCCTTGCCACAAAAAAGCACTCTGAATCCCCTTTTTAATGATTTCTGCCGCCTCAAGCGAGCTTAAACCCCCTTTAAATTTATCTGTCGCAATAGTTATATGCGTGGCATGCAACATATTGGCATTTTTAAAAGAACGGCAATTTTTGATCATCTTTGCGTTATGTAAGGTACCCCTTTGCATTTTATTATTACGTTTGCAGTTCAAATTTAGAATTTTTATTAAACAAACTGTCGGGAGAGAAAATAAACACTTGCAATTTAAACACTTGACTGAAATTTTCCGACAAGTGTTTTTTTTGTTATTTTTGATGCTCGGATAATGAAAATTTTAAAGTTATTGCGGTTAAATGACTTAAGTCTGAAAGAATTAGACAATTCAATAAATAGTTAATATGAAAAGATTTAAATTTCTAGTTGTTCTTACTCTTCTTTTCTCCCTTGCGGCAGTGCAAGTGAGAGCAGATGAGGGAATGTGGCTTCTTCAATACTTGGAGAAGATGAATATCAAGACAATGAGGGGCCAGGGCTGCAAGCTTACCGCTAAGCAGATTTATGACATCAATCACTCTTCATTAAAAGATGCCATCATGATTTTTGGCGGCGGCTGTACTGCAGAAGTGGTTTCTGATAAAGGTCTTGTTCTAACCAATCACCACTGCGGATATGGAAGTATCCAGAAATTGAGCGCTGTTGGAAAGGACTATTTAAGAGATGGTTACTGGGCAATGAATTCTTCCGAGGAATTGGTTCTTCCGGATTTGACCGTTACTTTCATAGATAAATTTGTAGACGCAACTCCGGATATGCTTGCCGCAGAGACAAAAACAAAAGGGATGGACCCAAAGGCAAAAGTTGCATTTATGAAGAAGGTCACCGACAGTTTGAAAAATGTCGCAATTGGAGGGGACAAGACTTTAACGGCTATGGTTCAAACATTTAACCAAGGCAACAATTACTACGTAATTACCAGCAGAACTTTTAAGGATGTCCGTTTTGTAGGCGCACCTCCAAGTTCAATTGGAAAGTTTGGCGGAGAAACTGACAATTGGGAATGGCCAAGACATACCGGAGATTTTTCTGTTTTCAGAATTTATGCAGATAAAAACAACAACCCTGCATCTTATTCAAAAGACAATGTTCCCTACAATCCTAAGAAGTATCTAACTATCTCAATGAAAGGATATAAGCCAAATGATTTTGCAATGATCATCGGCTTCCCGGGAAGGACCCAGAGATATATGACAAGCTCGGAGGTAGAAGAAATGCAAAACATCAGCAATGCCGCAGAGGCATATTGCCGTACTATCAAAGAGGGTATATGGCAGAAGGCCATGAGAGCAGATGAGCACACTAATATTCAGTATGCCAGCAAGTTTGCCTATTCGTCCAACTTCCGTAAAAAAGCCATTGCAATGAATGACGCATTCAAAACTTTGAATGTTATTGCAAGAAGAGCTGAGGCGGAAAAAGAGTTTATGAAATGGGTTGAACAATCACCTGAAAGAAAAGTTAAATACGGAGATTGCCTGGAGAAAATAAACAGCGTCGTAAAAGAGCGCGCCGCTTCCTATTATGCATTTGAATATTTCATTGAGACTCTTAATGATATAGAGATAATTCAACCCGTTTATCAATTAGCGTACGGGAAAATCGATGATAAGAATTTTAAAGAGGAGACTGCAGACTTTTATAAAGATTACTCTCCGGCTCTGGACAGAGAGACAACAAAGGCTTTAATAAAAATCTATCGCGATAAAGTCACAGATCCTAAATATATTCCTTCCTTCTACAAAGAAATTGATTCCGCTTACAACGGCAGTATAGATAAGTATGTTGATAATATGTTTGACAAAACATATTTTACATCTCCACAGAAAGCGCTTACGGCAATGAAGGATAGTGCATTTACAATGAAAAATGATCCCGTATTTCAGATGTTTGTGTCTATGATTAAAGTTGCTCAGCCGGCTTATGCGGAATACAATAAATATGCGTCGGAAATGCAAGGCGCAAAGAAGGCCTATATGGAGGGACAAATTGAGATGGCTGCAGAGAAGGGTAAGTTCCTGTATCCTGATGCAAACTTCACAATGAGACTTACTTACGGCAAAGTTGGCGGTTATGAAATTAACGACAAAAAATTTAACTATTATACAACCTTGGACGGCGTAATGGCTAAGGAAAATCCCAATGATCCGGAATTTGTTGTTCCTGCAAAACTGAAAGAATTATGGAAAGCAAAAGATTATGGTAAATATGCCATGAAGAACGGAGAGATGCCTGTATGTTTCCTTACAAATAATGATATCACCGGCGGAAACTCCGGTTCAGATGTTTTGAATGCAAAAGGAGAATTGATTGGTCTTGCTTTTGACGGTAATTATGAATCTATGAGCGGTGATGTTATCTTTGAGCGTGATCTTCAGAGATGTATATGTGTTGATATCCGTTATGTTCTGTTTGTAATGGATAAGTTTGGCGGCGCAGGATACTTGCTAAATGAGATGAAGTTTAATTAGTCTTTACGTCATTACAACCTGTAAATTTGATTAAACAAATCAAATAAATTACCTTTACGACACCTGCAGATGATTAACATTTGCAGGTGTTTTAAATTATTAACAAGTCCATTAAGCCGGACTTAAATATTTGTCTAATATGAAATTTGAAGAGATAGAAAAAGTTTTGGGCACAGTAATGCATCCAGCTTATGATAAGAGTGTTATGGAGCTTTCACTTGTTCAGAATTTAAAGTTTGAGCCGATGCCGGGCGGAGGCGTGAACGACGGAACGATCAAATTCCGCCTGGTTTTTCACAGGCCTGACCCTCTTAGCGGAAGCTTAAAAGAGGCTTGTATTAAGGCACTTACAAACGCATTCCCCGGCGTTAAGGTTGATGTTCTGGAGTTGATTGACCAGAAAAAAGCAACTGAGAATAAGGGGCTTGAGGGGATAGGAAAAGAGGAACTGAAGAATGTTGATAAGGTTATTGCAATAGCTTCCGGCAAGGGCGGCGTTGGAAAATCAACTGTTGCGGTAAATCTTGCGGTTGCTCTTGCTAAACAGGGTTATTCCGTAGGACTTATTGATGCCGACGTTTACGGCCCGTCTATTCCAAAGATGACCGGCACAGAAGGTCAGCAGCCGGGACTTATAAAAGTTAAAACTGAGAACTACACAGAAGATCCGGCTAATGAGCACTATATGGAGACCAAAGATTTAATGGTCCCGATAGAGAAATTTGGAGTTAAATGGATTTCCATAGGCTACTTTGCATCTCCGGAACAAGCTCTTATCTGGAGAGGTCCCATGGCAAGCAGCGCTCTTAAACAACTAATTTATCAAGTTGAATGGGGCAAGCTGGATTATCTTTTGATTGACCTGCCTCCGGGAACCGGTGATATTCACATAAGTATGGTGCAGGATGTAAAACTTACGGGGGCAATTATTGTTACAACACCTCAAAACGTAGCTCTTTCAGATGTTGAAAAAGGTATCAATATGTTCCAAAACAAAGGCGTTAACACCAAAGTGTTAGGCATTGTAGAAAACATGTCTTGGTTTACCCCTGCGGAACTGCCAAATAACAAATACTACATCTTTGGCAAAGACGGCGGTGCAAAAATGGCGACAAAATACAATATTCCATTGCTTGCCCAAATCCCTATTGTTCAAAGTATTATGGAGAGCGGCGATAACGGTCAGCCATCCGCTGCAGGCGAAGGTATCGTAGCCCAAGCCTTTGAAGAACTTGCCGGAAAAATCTAATGACACGCAGCCGGAGGCGTGAAGTGCCGGTGCATCCTCGCGCGACAGAGCTTTAAACCACTTATTTCCGGCGTGCTTTATGCGCCGGCAACCGCATGCAAGAGTAGCAACGCAAGGGTAGCGCCGCAAGAGTAGCGCCGCAAAAGTAGCAACGCAAGGGTAGCAACGCAAGAGTAGCAACACAAGAGTAGCAACGCAAGAGTAGCGCTGCAAGAGTAGCGCTGCAAGAGTAGCGCCGCAAGAGTAGCGCTGCAAGAGTAGCGCTGCAAGAGTAGCAACGCAAGAGTAGCGCTGCAAGAGTAGCGCTGCAAGAGTAGCAACGCAAGAGTAGCGCTGCAAGAGTAGCGCTGCAAACAATGGTAGCTCCGCAAGCAAAGCGGCGGACCGACTCGCATGCTAAATGGTAGGTGTACCTAGTGTACCTTTGTCATCACCACATTTACAGGAACAGAAAATCCCTCCGGTTCTTCCGGCTC
>JAQWEK010000105.1 GCA_028704975.1 Bacteroidales bacterium
GAACCAAAACTTCCTTGGATTTTACAGCAGCGGAAACTGTCGCCGATTTTCACAGCGTTCCCTGTTGCGTTTGCAATGGCAAATGTAATACAATTTTCTTATTGTTGAAAAAATGTTCACTACCTGTGGTCAATATTAAATAACTTTGCCGATGCATACTTAAACAAAATTATGGGCAGTTCGGAAATTCAAATTGTAAAACGCGGCGGAAACCGCGAAAATTTTTCTGTTGAAAAAATTAAAAATGCAATCAACAAAGCATTTCTTTCTGTCGGGGCCTTTGCCGCGGATGAGGATTTAACGGCAATCCTTTCCCATGTGAGAGTATCCAACAACATGAACGTTGAGGAGATTCAGAATCAGGTGGAGAAGGCGTTGATGACAGAGAAGTATTTTGATGCCGCAAAGTCATATATGCTTTATAGACAGAGCCATACGGAGGACAGGGAAGTTCGCGACAGATTGGAGTTTCTAATCAATTACTGTAAGGCTGAAAATGCTGCAACCGGCAGCAAGTATGATGCAAATGCAAATGTTGAGAAGAAAAATATAGCTACGCTTATTGGAGAAATTCCAAAGGCCGGATTCATCCGTCTGAACAGAAGATTGCTTACTGACCGTTTGAAAGATATGTTTGGGAAAGAGTTCGCAGACAAGTATATGCGTCTTCTCAATAATCATTTTATTTACAAAAATGATGAGACCAGTCTTGCAAATTATTGCGCCAGCATAACCATGTATCCGTGGCTTTTAAGCGGTACAACTTCTCTTGGAGGAAACTCTTTAAAGCCAACAAATCTTAAATCTTTTTGCGGAGGGTTTGTGAACCTGGTGTTCATTGTTTCCAGTATGTTGAGCGGTGCATGCGCAACTCCGGAGTTCCTTATGTACATGAATTACTTTGTGGGTAAAGAATACGGAACGGACTATTATAAGCATGCAGATAAAGTTGTTGATCTTTCTGCAAAAAAGAGAACAATAGAGAAAGTTATTACAGATTGTTTTGAGCAAGTTGTTTATTCAATAAATCAACCTGCCGGAGCTCGCAATTTTCAGGCAATATTCTGGAATGTAGCATATTATGATCGCTACTATTTTGAGAGTCTGTTTGGGGAATTTAAATTTCCGGATGGTACTAACCCGGATTGGGAATCTCTTTCATGGCTTCAGAAAAAGTTTATGAAGTGGTTCAATAAAGAGCGCACCAAGACTGTGCTTACTTTCCCCGTGGAGACAATGGCGCTGCTTACGGAAAATGGTGATGCAAAGGATCAAGAGTGGGCGGACTTTACTGCGGAGATGTATTCAGAGGGACACTCTTTCTTCACCTACATGAGTGATAATGCCGACTCTTTATCAAGTTGCTGCAGACTTAGAAATGAAATTCAAGATAACGGATTCAGTTATACGCTTGGTGCCGGAGGAGTATCAACCGGTTCAAAGAGTGTGCTGACTATCAATCTTAACCGTTGTATACAGTATGCCGTAAAGAACGGAAAAAAATACATGGAATTTCTGGAGGATATTGTAGATACAGTGCACAAAGTTCAGCTTGGTTATAATGAGAATTTAAAAGAATTGCAGAAGCAGGGAATGCTCCCTTTGTTTGATGCAGGCTTTATAAATATCGGCAGACAATATTTAACAATAGGCATCAACGGACTTGTAGAAGCTGCTGAATTTCTTGGAATTAAGATAACGGACAATCAATACTACGCTGCATTTGTTCAGCAGGTTTTAGGATTGATTGAGAAATACAATAAGAAGTATCGCACAAAAGATACGCTGTTTAATTGTGAGATGATTCCGGCGGAAAACGTTGGAGTTAAACATGCTAAATGGGATAGAGAGGACGGATACAAAGTGCCAAGAGATTGCTATAACAGTTACTTCTATGTTGTGGAAGACCAGTCTTCAAATATCATTGACAAATTTAAGATGCATGGAGAGAAATATATTAAGCATTTGACGGGCGGTTCCGCATTGCACGTTAATTTGGATGAGCATCTTTCAAAATCTCAGTACAGGCAGTTGCTTGTTGTAGCCGCTAAAGAGGGGTGTAACTATTTCACTTACAATATTCCTAATACAGTATGCAATGACTGCGGGCATATTGATAAACGTTTTTTAACGGAGTGTCCTGAGTGTCACGGCAGAAATCTTGATTATCTGACCAGGGTAATCGGTTATATGAAGCGTGTCAGCAATTTTTCTGTTGCACGTCAGCAAGAGGCGGCAAGAAGATATTATGCAAAAGATAAAGGGGAGATAGAAAAGAGCATCTTTGTAGATGACGCATCTGCGTCCGCGGAATATGCTGGTAAAGAGACGGTTGCTCAGGCAGGGGTTTCTGAAAAAGTTATGGCGGAAAAGTAATCTCTCGTTTTGGAGGATTGTGGTGAATGCTGAAATGTTTCAATTACGATATAGTATGCCAGGAGATACCCGATGAGGTAACTCTGGCAGTTAATATTTCCGGATGTTCTGTCAAATGTCCCGGGTGTCACAGCAAATGGTTGTGGGAGGATAGGGGGGATGAGTTAAATGAGGAAACTGTCAGGATATTAATGAACAGATACGGGGCGGATATCACATGTTTTTGTTTCATGGGTGGAGATGCTGAACCAGCGGAGGTTCTGCGGCTTGCAAATTTTATCCGCGCAAATTTTCATAGTGTAAAAATCGGATGGTATTCCGGGCGTTCAACTTTGCCGGATGCGGACAATGTACAATCTTCATGCATATCAATCGGTTTCATTGATGCGGGTTGTCTGTCAAAATCTCTATATTGTAAAGCATTTGATTACATAAAACTTGGATCGTACGTAGAGGAGCTTGGAGGTTTGCGTTCTGCAAAAACCAATCAAAGATTATTTAAAATTTCCGGCGGTGCGGTTACCGTTATCAAATTTTCTGAAAAGAATATCCCCGTATCCGAATAGTAGCACAAAATGCGTGATGGCGTAAGTTTCTGATATGTAGTATTATATAATCGTTATTCTGAATTTGTAATGATTAAAAATCAAGTAATAGTGTTGTTACTCGATTTTTTTTCTCATATATTTGCCACTGCAACGGTTCAAAGTTTCCGCATTTTGTTGGGGACGATGATCAAAAGGGAATCGGGTGTAAATCCCGGACAGTTCCCGCTGCTGTGAGTTCCAGTCTTTTTTTAAAGATGTGATATTCGGGCACTCTTTGCCACTGGCTGTTTTAGCCGGGAAGGCGCCTGAAAGGAACAAGTCAGAAGACCTGCCGATGTTATTACGGATTTACAGCCCGCGGGTGAATGGGCCAAAATCAAAGTTTAGCATCTGTGCTTTTGCTTTTGCATTAACAGGTTTCCGGCATTTGTTTGCTGTTGTTTGCTGTATTTCCGTAGAGTTGTTTTGAGACAAAACCTATGAAATATTTTTTTTGCAAATGAAAGTAAAACTATGCTACACAAAATCCTTGCTGCTGCTATTTGCAGCCTTGCTTGGATTGTCATCCTGTTCTAAAGAGGATGACGCAAAACTCCTTGAACCTCAGATTACCCTGGATTCAAAGGAGGGAACATATATGGTTAAGGTGGGGAAAACCATAACCATTACGCCAACTTACGAGAATGTTGACGGGGCTATATATGCCTGGAAACTAGACGGTAAGGTTATAAGTAATGATCCTGCTCTCACTTTTTCCAGTAATGAAGTTGGACAATATTATCTCTCTTTGATTGTTATTACAAACGCCGGAGAAGTATTTAAAGATGTAACCGTAACGGTTGCTTCTCTTGTTCCTCCAACAATTTCCATGATTGTTCCAGAAGACGGTTTTAAAATTATCAAGGGGGGAGTGCTTGCTCTAAATCCAACGGTACAGGGAGACTCTACTGCGACAAAGTTTGAATGGACTATAAATGGTTCATCTTCTGCCTCTACAAAGAGCTATAATTTTTCCCAATCAACTGTCGGGACTTACACTGTAAAACTTGTCACATCAAATGAAGATGGCAAAGACGAACTCTCTTTTAAAGTGCAGGTTTGTAATGCTTCTGACCTTCCTTTTTCTTGGACGTTTGATCAGACAACATGCAATATGTCTTTGGGGAGAACAATCCGCATTAAGGCATGGGATATTGTGAATGATTTTGGGGGAACTTATACTTGGAGCGTTGACGGAATTCAAAAACAAACAGGCAGCCAAACGTATTATCTGGTTACGGGCTCAAGTGTTGGAAAACACAAGGTTACGGTAAAGATGAAAAATGCTTATACAGAAGAGTCTCAAGATATAATTGTGAATGTTTGTCCTGCAGAGGGAACATATCAGAGGCCGGTTACTGCATCAAGCAGCAAATTGTCAAGCAAAGTTTATGAATTTATGGCGGCGCCGGGGCAATTTACAAATCAAGGATATACGGCTACTACAATGGAACAGGCAATTGAGTATGCAACGCAGTGTCTTGACCAACAAGCGTATGTTTCTCTTGGAGGGTACGGCGGATATCTTGTTGTAGGATTTGACCACAGTGTTGTTAATGACGGAAGCTATAATCTTGAGATTTTAGGTAATTCATTTGCAGGTTCCTCTGAGCCGGGAATTGTTTACGTAATGCAAGATGAGAATGGTAACGGATTGCCAGACGATACATGGTATGAGCTTGCAGGGAGCGAAACTGCAAAAGGCAATGTCACTTATGATTATTCATTGACTTACTATAAACCGTCATCTCCGGGAATGAATACGCAATGGAAAGATAATCAAGGAAATACCGGGACGGTGGATTATAA
>JAQWEK010000106.1 GCA_028704975.1 Bacteroidales bacterium
GTCCGCTAAAAGGATTTAAGTTTACAACCACATTCGGATTCGACTACAAAAACAGCAGGTATGATTACTACTATAATCCATATACCGGAAATGCAGTTGAAACCAAAGGTAAAATTGAAGTTGATACTTATAAAACTTTCAGCTACACATTCAATCAGCTGCTGAATTACAACCGCACATTTGGAGAGAAACACAATTTGGACGTCCTGGTTGGACACGAGTATTACTCTTACAAGAACAACTACTTTGGCGGCAGCAAGACAGGTCTTCCTTTTGGAGGAATGTATGAGTTGTCAGCCGCTTCAACTCTTTATTCTCTAGATGGTTATGAGGATAATTACGGAATTGAGTCAGTTCTGTCCAGATTAAACTACAACTACGATAACAAATATTATTTCTCAGCCAGTTACAGAAGAGATGCCTCTTCCAGATTTGAGAAGAGCAAGAGATGGGGAGATTTTTGGAGCGTAGGTGCAAGCTGGAGAATTTCAGAAGAGAAATTCATGAAAGACATCAAGTGGATTAACAACTTGACAGCCAAGATTTCATACGGAGTACAGGGAAATGACAACATTGGAACTTACTACGCATGGCAGTCCTTCTATAGTTTGAATTTCCCCAACGGAGCATTGTCCGGGGCTCTTATTTCATCATTGGAAAATAAGGACTTAAAATGGGAGAAAAACGGAAACTTGAATATTGGATTAGAGGGCAAGTTCCTGGATAACAGAATACAGGCATCGGCAGAATGGTACAGCAGAAAGACCTCGGATATGTTGATGGACTACCCCATGGCAACATCACTCGGCTTCTCTTCTTTCAATAAAAACGTTGGAAGCATGCGCAACAGAGGACTTGAATTTGCAATTACCGGAACAGTAATGCGTACAGATAATTTGGAATGGAATGTCAACCTGCAAGCATCCACAATAAATAATAAAGTTCTGGGACTTGCTGATAAAGATGAGATTATAAGCGGCAACTATATTATAAAAACAGGCGAAACGCTTAACTCATTCTATGTATCAAAGTCTGCAGGCGTTGATCCCGCAACGGGAGATAAACTTTATTGGGTTTGGGATACTGATGCAAACGGCAACAAAGGGAAAGAATATATATCAAATAGTTACAGCAAAGCGGTTTCTTGCCGCCACATTGCCGGCAGCAGAATACCAAAAGTATACGGCTCAATCTCAAGTGATTTCAGATACAAGAATTTTGATGCATCTGTCATGACAACTTACTCCAAAGGAGGAAAAATTTATGACGGTGTTTATCAGGCAATTATGTATCCGTTTTATTCCGGCGTAACAGCAGCCTCCAACAGGGCCAAGGCATGGAAGAATCCCGGCGATATCACAGACATTCCAAGAATTGACATTGCAGGAAATTATGCAACTACGGAGGATGATTTGTTTGACGCATCCTACTTTGCAATTAAGAACATTGCGGTTGGCTACACGCTGCCTAAAAAATGGACAAGCAAAGCTCGCATGTCTTCTGTAAGACTTTCATTAACAGCAGATAATCTTTGGGTATTCACAGCCCTTAAGGGTATGGATCCTCAGACCAATTTCACCGGCAGCACGGGTTACACCTACAGTGCCGCAAGGACAATTTCATTTGGTCTTGATATCAAATTCTAATTAGGAGGATATGAATATGAAAAATATAATTAAAAAAATATCTGTAGTTTTAATCACGACAGTTCTTGTTGCCGCAGGCGGATGTTCCAGCCAACTGGATACCGTTCCGACAAACAAGGCAACGGGAACAACGCTTTTTGAAAACGTTACTAATGCTCAGACGGCTCTTGACGGAGTTTACAGAGCCCTTTACACATGGCAGCTTGCAGGCGGATGGATTGGAGAGAACGGGGGCATCATGGCCTACAATCTTGTAGGTTGTCTAATGGGTGAAGACCAGATTCAACATGAAGCCGGTCCGGGTTGGTTTACAGATGATTACAAACTAAATGTATACGGAGACTATACCTCCGTTAAAGGCCGCTCATACAACGTATGGTACTATTTCTACTATATAATTGCTAATGTAAATTACATAATCGCAGAAGAAAACACACTGACCGGAGATGCAGCCGCCGTGAAAGATTTGATGGGACAGGCTTACGCATTGCGCGCACTCTCTTATTGGTATCTTACTCAATATTTCTGCCAGCACTCAACAACAGCACCCGGTGTTCCCGTCTATACGGAACCAACCACTGCAACATCAGAAGGAAAGGCTAGAGGAACTGTCGCTGAGGATTATGCACAAATGACTTCAGATGCCGCAAAGGCAGTTGAATTACTTAAAGCAGGCGGGCTGAGCCAAGTTAACAAGTCTCATATAGACCTTGCCGTTGCTTACGGTATTCAGGCAAGAATAGCTCTTCTGACCGCAGACTATGCCGCTGCATACACGGCCGCAACAAATGCATTGAGCGCACACGGAAGCGGCGTTGCAGATTGGGCTGATGTAAAGGTTATTAATGACGCATCAAAGAGCAACGTTATGTGGGGACTTCTGATTGAGACATCCCAAAACATGATGGACCAATGGGCTAATTTCCTTTATTTCATGGACGCGGATGTAACTGAATCTTACGCTTCCAGAGCAAGACAGTGCATTGACTACGGTTTATGGAAACTGATTCCTTCTACCGATTCCAGACTTGCATGGTGGAACGGCGCAATTGCAAATGAAGAGGAGGGTAATTCCAAAGTAAGTTATTGCCAGCAGAAATTTAAATTCTTGAACTCAGCAGCAGGCACCGGAGATTTTATTCTAATGAGGACAGAGGAGATGGTGCTGATTGCAGCAGAGGCGGCATGCCAAAAATCCGATTTTGCAAATGCCAAGATATATCTGGAAATGCTTGAATCCAAGAGAGATCCCAATTATGCAACAAGACTTGCAAGCCTGGATCCTTCAAAGACTTATCAGACAGATACAAAACTTTCTCCGGTATCTTATATGGATGAAGTTTTGTTCCAGAGAAGAGTTGAGTTATGGAGCGAGCTTCCAAGAATCTTTGATTTGCAGAGGCTTGGACTCGGATACACAAGAGACTATACCGGTTCTAATCAGACACAGAAAGTTGTCGGAAAGAATACGGGCGCAGGCTCAAAGTATTTCATACTGCCTATACCTCAGGCGGAAATTGACGGAAACGCCAACATTAATTCATCAGATCAAAACCCTGAGCCGTAACGGTTTGCAGATGATGAATGATGAGAACTTTTTAAAATGAAATTATTTATGAAAAAAATATTTTTAATATTATTTGCCATTGCGGCAGGTATATTTTTCACCTCCTGCAAGAGCATTGACGGAACAGTTTACAACCCTAAAACTGTAAGCGCGTCATTTCCGTCATCAATAATTCAGGTTAATATGCTGCCGGCAGACGGAAATAAATTTCAAGTTCCTCTGTGGAGGGGAAATACAAGCGGCGCAGCTTCTGTTGCGGTTACGATTGATGACCCGTCGGGAGCTTTCACACCGTCTTCTAAATCCTTTGATTTTGCTGACGGAGAGTCCGTTGCATACATCACATTTTCTTATGCAGATCTAAATAATTTTACCGGAGCCGCAAACAACATTACAATCACATTGGACAATGACTCTGACGTTTCAGTCTCCGGAATTTCCACAACACAGGTTCAGGCAAAGAGAAAGCTGACTATGAAGTTGATAGGAACGGGCACATATCACAGTGACTGGCCGGAAGAGGATTGGGCACAGCCGGTATATGAAGCGGAAGAGGCTCATTACTATGAACTTCCGGACTGCTTCTACAATGACGGATATTCAGCCGCAAAAGGCTATACAATTTGCTTCTCAATCAGCAAAGGAAAAGTTATATGGCCGGATGAGCAGAATACCGGAGTTTACAGCAGCGGAAGAACCAGCAAAATGTATCTGACAGTAGGAAACACAAAACTTACCGGACGCATAGTTGAAGCAACCGTAGATTATCATTTTCCGGGTGCTGAAAACACAGCCAAGAGATGGTATGAAGGTGGCTCTGCAGCATCTCCTGCGTATCCGGAAAGATTCACATTCCCTGATAGTTACACAATACCAACAGATTAATTGAATAAATTGAATTTTCAAACATTAGATTACACAACACCAATAGATTAATTGGATAAATTGAATTTTCAAACATTAGATTTGACAGGTTAGGTTTAGAACAAATAAGTACCGCGGACAGAAATGTCCGCAAAAGGCTGCCCCTTTCGGAGCGGCCTTTTTTATAAAAATGACGCCGTCTTTAATTAAAGACGGCGTCCAAGTTTTAAAGACAATTCATTTTTTTAAAATTTTTATTATTCTGTACCTGCTGTCGTGAAAAAGGGAAGCCAGCTGACCCGCAGTGCATTTGGTTGTTTTGTGAAGGTATTGCGCAAATTCATGTATTTGTTCAAGTTTTAAGCTGCTAAATGTTTCTATGTTGTATTTTGTTTTTAGATATGCCATAGCCGTTTCCATAAGCTCAGCATATGTAATGCGCTTTTGGGCAAAAATATCACACTCGTTATCATCGTCATGAAATGTGGTGACATACGACATGAATTCTTCTAGGTTCTTATATCGGTGGTCGCATATTGAAGTGTCAACAG
>JAQWEK010000107.1 GCA_028704975.1 Bacteroidales bacterium
ACTGTGGGTTATACTTCCCATATTTGGTAAACTGTGAGGCCTGGGCCGATGGCGGTGTAAACTCGTTTATCAATGCAAGTTGTGCATTTGCATGATTAAAAAATAAAACGAAAAAAAATAACAGAGAAAAAAAAGGAGAGATACCTCCAATGGCGCATTGTCTTAATGTTTTCATAGTTTAAATATTTTAAAAGATTGAAAACCAGGGACTGCGATTCTTTCCACAAGATACTATTTATTTGTCTATCACTGTTCTACTTTTTTTTTAAAAATGATGAATTGCAAAAAAAATTATATCTGTCCAAATAAAAAAGCGGTCGGCAATTGCCGACCGCTTGAGCGGAAAACGGGACTCGGACCCGCGACCTCAACCTTGGCAAGGTTGCGCTCTACCAACTGAGCTATTTCCGCGTTTTGGGACTGCAAATATAAAAAGTTATCCCTAAACTGCAAAATTAGATTACGCTCTGGAATTCACGCAGGAAACGGACGTCATTCTCAAAGTAATGACGAAGGTCATTAACCTGCCACTTAAGCATTGCAATTCTCTCTATGCCCATTCCAAATGCAAAACCCGTATATTTTGTACTATCTATATGGCTTGCTTCCAACACATTAGGATCAACCATTCCGGCTCCCATAATCTCCAGCCACCCGGTACCTTTGCAAATATTGCAACCCTTTCCGCCGCAAATATTGCAGCTGATATCAACCTCTGTGCTTGGCTCCGTAAAAGGAAAGTATGACGGTCTCATTCTGATTTGCGTATCCGGTCCAAACATCTCACGCACAAACAATAAGATAGCCTGCTTTAAATCTGCAAATGAGACATGCTTATCTATGTACAATCCTTCTACCTGGTGGAAAATGCAGTGCGCGCGGGCGGAAATTGCCTCATTTCTAAATACTCGGCCCGGACATACAACCCTGATAGGTAGCGGCATACGCTCCATTGTGCGGACCTGTACGGAACTTGTATGGGTCCTCAGCAAAATTGGATCATTACTATCGGGATTAATAAAAAATGTATCCTGCATATCGCGAGCGGGGTGGTCCGGAGGAAAATTAAGAGCCGTAAACACATGCCAGTCATCCTCTATCTCAGGGCCTTCCGCAACTGCGTAGCCAAATTTTCCAAAAATATTAAGAATCTCCTCACGGGCAAGAGAAATTGGGTGCCTGGTTCCAAGTTCAAACTTGTCCCCCGGCTTTGTAAAGTCAAACTTACTGCATCCTGCAATCTGCCCGTTTTCAAAATTTTCCCTCAGCGCTTCAATTTTTTCCGCCGCCTTGGTCTTTAGCAAATTCAGTTTTTGTCCAAACTCCTTTTTTTGCTCCGGCAGCACGCTGCGGAACTCCTCAAACATTTTTGTAATCTCTCCCTTCTTTCCAAGAAGCTTTACTCTGATGTCTTCAACATCTTGCAGTTTCTGAACTTTAAGATCTTCAATCTTTTGCAGGAGCTGCTCAATTTCCTCTTTTGTCATCTCTTAAAATTTTACGACTGCAAATATACTAAATTAATGATGTTAAATTTTCTCCCTTACCACAGGCATGGTCATACACCTTGCGCCACCGCCACCGCGCGGAAGCTCACTTCCCTCTATTGTTATTACGCAACGCTTATATTCATTCAAATCTTTCTTTCCCGCAATAACATCTCTTGCCGTAATAATCTCATAGCCACTATTATTCATTGCTTCAATGGTGTGAACATTACGGGCGTATGAAAATATTTTTCCCGGTTCCAGCGCAAAACTATTTGCGCCGCTGTGCCACTGTTCTCTCTCCTCATTCCACTCATCATCTCCTCCGCAAATAACGGGTTTCATATCAACGCCAAGACGTCTTAACGCACTTATTATGTTTGCGACAGTTTTTATACTTTTTACCCTGCCGTTATCCATTGTAATTAGCACCGTTCTGTACTCATTATCGCCAAGTATAAGCGGTTCATAAATCAGACAGCTGTCTCTGTCAAGCATTGTGAACACCATGTCCAAATGAATAAATGACTCAACATTTCCGGGAAGCTCCTGCACAAGAATATATTTTTCTCCCCCTTTTTTGTCTTTGCAAAAACGGGAAATCAACATATCAATACCTTGTGTGCTTGTACGTAATCCGTTGCCAACCAATAAAATACGGTCATTAACAACCAATACGTCTCCGCCTTCTATAGTAAGACCGGCATTAATCTGGCTGCCCGCCATTCCACCTTCCCCAACTTTTTCATGAGAATAATCATTAGCATTAATCATCTTACATTCAAATAATTGCGGACATTTAAAAATTGCCTCCATAATCATGGATTCACGCACTCTTACCTGATTGGCCATCTTGCAAATCAAAACATCTTCCCCTATGGAAGCAGAAGCATCTCTTGTAAAATAGAAATTATAAAGAGGACAAAGCGCATAATATTCATCCTTGATATACGCGGTAAGCGTATCAATTTTTGCGGGCAATCCTTCAATCATCAGAGTTGTTAACTCTTTGGAATTCATCTCCATAAGAGCATCAAAGTAATCATTTGCATTCTCAACGTTACAGATTTTCCTAATCAGAGTGTCTCTCTGGCGACGGTCATCAAGCACCGTCTTAAGCAAATCATTTACCTGATAAGTTTTAGTGTACCTCTTAAGCACACCATCAAGCTGAGAGTATTCTTTTTGAGCTATTGACAAATTCAATATGTCACTGTATAAAGCGCGCTGTGCAGTGCAAGGCGTCATATTCTCTACCTCAGCTCCGGGCGTGTGAAGAATTACCCCTTTCAAGCGGCCTATCTCGCTTTGTACGTTTACTTTTACAGGTGTCATAAATTATTTTGTTTAATATTGTTATCCCGACAGATAATCTATTGGGATTGTTATTCTATTGATACTTAGACAGATCTTTTACGGCAAGGTCTGTAAAAATTTCCTTGAATCCCTTCTCGTCCCGCGGACATACCAGCAGAACATCTTTTGTGCTTATCACCATATAATTTTGTAATCCCTTAACAACCACAAGCTTTCCCTTCTCATTTGAGACAATGATTGAGTCTTTTGTGTCAATCATCATCTTTGCGTCCGCCATAATCATGTTATTATCAGAATCTTTCTCATTGTGGACATACAGGCTCTCCCATGTTCCCAAATCACTCCACCCAAATGAAGCCTCAAAAACCCAGCTCTTTGATGTTTTCTCCATTACTCCGTAATCTATTGATATTGCTGTGCTTGCTTCATAGGCATCATCTGCTGCGCTCTGCTCCTTTGAGGTATAGTACATATCTGAAATCTCTTTGAATTGCGCTGCCACGTCCGGCAAATGCTTTTCCAGTTCACTCTTGATAGCCTCCAGATTCCAAACAAAAATTCCGGAGTTCCATAAAAACTCTCCGCTCTTAACCAGCACTTTTGCAAGGTCCGCGTTTGGCTTCTCCGTAAAAGTTTTTACCTGATACGCAGTATGTCCGTTTATTTGTTTTGACTTAGCCCTATTTGTCTGAATATAACCATATTGCGTCTCCGGACGGGTAGGCTTTATTCCTAACGTATAAAGTTCTTTTGTCCCTGCAGCATAGTCAAGAACGGTTCTGATTGTATCTAAAAAAGCCTCCTCATTTATAATAAGATGGTCAGAAGGTGTAACAACAACACACGCATCAGGATGTTTTTTATACAGCTTGTAAGTTGCATATGCAATGCAGGGCGCTGTATTTCTGCGCCTGGTCTCAAGCAAGATATTCTCATCCGGCAATTCCGGTACTTGCTTTTTAATCAAATCTTTATACTGCATTGCAGAAACAATGATAATATTTTCTGCAGGAATAATCTTTTCAAATCTATGAACTGTAGCCTGCAAAAAAGACTGGCCCGTACCAAGAATATCCAAAAACTGTTTGGGCGTTGCGTTTCTGCTTACCGGCCAAAAACGGCTCCCTACGCCGCCGGCCATAATAATACAATATTTGTTGCTCTCCATACCTATATCTCTTCAATTAATTTACTAAGATAAGAATTTTTTAATTCCCAACCTCATAAAGGCATATCTTGCTGCATTTAAGGGTATTACCAAGACGGGGCAAATGCGTTTGGAAAATATTCGACAGTGTGGCCCTGCGGCATAAAAACCACAGATACAATATCAAAAACAACCTCTTTTTTTATGCGGTTTCTCTTGACAAAACCGTTTGCCGCTGCTATAACTTTTTTCTGTTTTACAATATCTACTGTTTCCACAGGTTCTATCAAGACGGGATAGACTCTGCTCCTAACCTCCACTATATGAAGCATTTTTTCATCCTCCATAATAATATCAAGTTCCAGATGTCTGAATCTCCAATTGCGTTCCAACAATCTCAAACCTTTCTCTAAAAGAAATTTGAGAGCAATGTCTTCACCCTCTTTTCCCTTTTCCACCGTCACTTTTTTCTCCATATTTCCTAAAAATAACTTGCAGAGCCACAAAAATTTGACTCTGCAAGAATTTGATTATCAAGAACAATTTTTTACGCCGGCTTACGTTATCTGCGGCTGCCGTGATGATG
>JAQWEK010000108.1 GCA_028704975.1 Bacteroidales bacterium
TTTTCTTAAATTTGACATGTTAAAAATAGGTTATGAACCCATTGACGCGAGTATTTAGATTTTATTATTATGGTTTCAAAAGCATGAACGTAGGGAAAACTTTGTGGCTCATAATATTAATAAAGGTTATTGTGATTTTTTGTGTTCTCAGAATATTTTTCTTTAAGCCCGCGCTGCACAACTACAAAACGCCGGAAGCCAAGGCAGAAAGAGTAATTGAGAATCTGACGACGCCAAAAAATTAAACTTATTTCAGAGAAATCTTTCGGGATAACTATAATAATAACAACTTAAACTTTATAGAGATGCTTTTGACACAGGAACTTGTTACGGCTTCAAGGCTGCAGTTCGGACTGACGGCGATGTATCATTGGCTGTTTGTTCCCCTTACTTTGGGACTTGGATTTCTTATTGCGATAATGGAAACCAAGTATTATATTTCCAAAGACGAATTTTGGAAAAAAACCACACAGTTCTGGAGCAGAATTTTTGCCATTAATTTTGCCTGCGGCGTTGCAACGGGCATTATTTTGGAATTTGAATTCGGTACCAACTGGAGCAACTATTCATGGTTTGTGGGAGACATTTTTGGCGCTCCTCTTGCCATTGAAGGAATCTTTGCTTTCTTCATGGAGAGTACATTTTTTGCCGTTATGTATTTTGGCTGGGGCAAAGTAAGCAAAGGTTTCCATTTGACATCTACTTGGCTAACTGCTTGCGGTGCAGCTATTTCTGCTCTTTGGATCCTTGCGGCAAATGCATGGATGCAATATCCAGCCGGCATGCAGTTCAATCCCGCAACCGCTCGCAGCGAGATGGTAAACTTTTGGGCTGTTGCGTTTTCTCCGGTTGCAATTAATAAATTCTCACATTCCGTCACATTTGGATTTGTTCTTGGAAGCATTGTGGTGATAGGTATAAGCAGCTGGTATTTGCTTAGAAACAGAGATCAGAAATTTGCGCGCAAGAGCATTAAGTATGCCTCTGTATTTGGCTTGATATCGTGCATTTTACTTTGTACTTCCGGTCATAAATCCGCAGTTACCGTCTCCAGATATCAGCCTATGAAGCTTGCCGCCATGGAAGGTTTGTACAATGGCCAAAAGGGAACTCCGCTGGTTGGTGTCGGAATAATTAATCCTGCAAAAACTTGGAATAATAATGAGCAGCCGTATCTGTTTAATATCTCAATTCCAAAAGGTCTTTCCATTCTTACCAATTGTAGCGCAAATAGCTTTGTGCCTGGCATTTCCGATATTATCAACGGCGGCTATGAATATATGGCTCCCGACGGTTCAACAAAAGTTGCGGTACCTTTTGCGGAAAAGGTTAAGAGCGGCAGAATTGCAATTAAAGCTCTTGAGGTTTACAATCAGATTAAAGATCAGACTGAAAGAGGGGCAAACGGACAAAAGTTTTTAGATGAGACTAAAAAGGTTTTTGATGAAAATTTTGAAAATTTCGGATATGGCTATATGAAAAATCCAGAAGAGAGCATTCCGCCTGTTGCCGCAACTTTTTACTCCTTCAGAGTTATGATTTGTCTTGCAGCATATTTCTTGTTTTTCTTGATTATCAGCTTGTTAATGTCGCACAAGGATGGTCAGGCATGGGATATAAAAGATGACGGTAAGAGATGGAATCTGGAGAAAAATAAATGGTTCCTTGTTATTGCAATCATTTCTGTTCCGCTGGCTTACATTTGCGGAGAATGCGGGTGGTTGGTTGCAGAAATTGGAAGACAGCCTTGGACGATTCAAAATTTGCTGCCTGTAAATGCTGCGGTATCAGGTGTTTCTGCAAGCAACGTCTATACTACTTTTATAATATTCCTTGTTCTGTTTACAACTCTTCTTATTGCAGAACTAAGCATCATCTTCCGCCAGATCGGAAAAGGACCTGATGGAATTAAATGGTAGATTATTGATTATTAAAAGATTACAATTATGACAACATATCATTTTCTGCAACTATATTGGTGGGCTTTGGTTTCCCTTTTGGGAGCATTGCTTGTATTTCTCATGTTTGTACAAGGAGGACAGACTCTTCTGTACGGAACGGCAAAGAATGAGAATCAGAGGAATCTTCTCCTGACCATTTTCGGGCATAAATGGGAGATTACTTATACCACGCTTATAACTTTTGGCGGTGCTGCATTTGCTTCATTTCCACTGTTTTATTCAACAAGTTTTGGAGGCGCATATTGGCTGTGGATTTTAATTCTTCTGGTATTTGTCGTTCAGGCTTTCTCTTATGAATTCAGAAATAAAGAGCATAATCTTCTGGGCAAAAGAGCCTATGACGCTTTGCTGATGATTAACGGATGGCTGGGCACAATACTTCTAGGAGTAGCTGTCGGGAGTTTCTTTACGGGAGCAAATTTTAATGTGGACAAGATGAATATTACCATTCAATCGGCTAATATAATTTCTTATTGGACAAATGATTGGAAAGGCTTGGAACTTATTTGCAATCCTATTAATATTCTTCTTGGAGTCACGGTTTTGTTTGCGGCGCGCACCCTTGGTTTTTTATATACAATCAATCAGTGCAGAAGGATAGGGGGAGAGGATGCAGAACAACTGGCCCAGAGAGCAGGCGTTCAGTTAAAGATTAGCGCCTTAGGTTTTGTGGTTTTATTTGTAGTTTTTGTTTATGATTTGTTTATGATGCAAGGCTACAGAGTTAATGTTGCGGATGCGGTAAATGTAATAGGAGGACAGCCGGGAGCCAGTGGTCGGATTATTCCGGAAGCTCATGTGTATCTGCATAATATGCTGCAGGTTCCATGGATTATGGTCTTGCTGGTTGTTGGAGTTATAATGGTTCTTGTCGGTCTTGCTGGTGCTATTTTCTGCACTCACGGCAGGTGCGCCCTGTGCAAAAAATGCGGAATAGATCCATCCTCACAATGTCCATTTAACAAGCATGCTTTTTATATTGTGGGTTTTGGAGTTGTATTTGCCGTATGGGCAATTTTGCTTAGTGCCGGCTTTAATGATACGGCATATTACCCGTCGTTGTTTGACCCGCAGAATTCACTCACCTTGTATAATAGTTCTTCCAGTTTATACACTCTTAAGGTAATGACGTATGTCTCTATAGCTGTGCCGTTTGTGGTCTGGTATATTGCGTATGCATGGAGCAAAATGAATGCTAATAAAGGTGACAAAACAGATTATTAGTATTGTAGACTTGCGTAAAAGCGGAGTAAAAAGTGATGTAACATAGTGACGTATAAAGCCGCATTAAAAAGATAAATGTAAAACGGCAAATAGCCACTGTGATAAAAATAATATTTGATGAAAAAGAAGTTTCATGTTGGTCTTCTGGTACGTGTCTTAATTGCAATTGCACTCGGTATTGGATGTTCTTATTTCTTTCCTGTTTGGGCAACAAAAGTGTTTGTTACTTTTAACGGATTATTTGGCAATTTTCTAAATTTCACAATCCCCCTTATTATTCTCGGACTAGTTGCCCCCGGCATAGCGGACTTAGGTAAAGGGGCGGGAAAACTGCTTTTAATAACAGTCGCAATTGCCTATGGATCAACTCTTTTTGCCGGCTATTTTTCTTACTTTATCTGCAGATGGTCATATCCCCTTGTATTGGTGAAGGATCCAAATTTTACACAGATTGCCACAACTTCTCCTAACTCGATTATGCCTTTCTTTACCATTGAGATGCCTCCCGTTTTTGGAGTAATGAGTGCTCTGATTTTGGCGTTCATACTTGGGCTTGGAGCTTCAATTATAAATGGAAATACGTTGACAAATGTTTTAAAAGATTTTAAGGATATTGTTGACTGGTTAATTAAGAAGGCAATAATACCTCTTCTTCCTCTTTTTATTTTTGGTATTTTTCTTAAGATGGGAATGGAAGGGCAGGTTAGTACAATACTTAAACTTTTCTTAAAGGTTATAATTATCATATTCATAATGCACGTTGCTCTGTTGCTGATTCAGTTTAGCGTTGCAGGTTCAATTGCGCACAAGAATCCTCTAAAAGCTTTGTTGACAATGCTTCCAGCTTATTTCACGGCTCTTGGCACTCAGTCTTCTGCAGCAACAATTCCGGTCACATTGGCTCAGACAAAAAAGAATGGAGTGGACCCTGATCTTGCCGCGTTTACCGTTCCTTTATGTGCCACTATACATTTGGCAGGCAGTACTTTAAAGATAACCGCCTGTGCTTATGCTATTATGTGGATGCTTGGGATGTCAACTGATCTGGGGCTTTTCACCGGTTTCATATTCTTGCTTGGAATCACTATGGTTGCGGCTCCCGGTGTTCCCGGAGGTGCTATCATGGCTGCGCTTGGAGTGCTTTCCAGCGTACTTGGATTTGATGCTACTTTGCAGGCGCTTATGATTGCTCTTTATATCACGATGGATTCTTTTGGTACTGCATGCAATGTTACCGGTGACGGTGCTATTGCTCTGGTAGTGAACAGAATCTATAAGGGCCGTAATTATAAATCGGTTGCAGAATAAAAAAAACAGGCAGTTTAAAACTGCCTGTT
>JAQWEK010000109.1 GCA_028704975.1 Bacteroidales bacterium
GCAGTCTTGCCGGTGCCAATGGCCCAAATTGGCTCGTATGCAACAACAATTTTCTTCATTTCATCAGGGGTCAAATCAAAAAGTACCTCTTTAATCTCTGCACCCACAACATCAAAGTGCTTCCCGGCCTCTCTCTGCTCCAGGTTTTCTCCGCAGCAGTAAATAACCGATAAACCATTTGCAAGGGCAAGCTTAATCTTATCTTTAAGAATTGCATTTGTCTCATGGTAATATTCCCTTCTCTCTGAATGTCCTAGTATGACGCAACTTACAGGAACAGATGCAAGCATTGAAGCTGAAACTTCTCCGGTATAAGCCCCTTTCTCTTTATCTGCGCAATTTTGAGCGCCAAGAGAAATTTTGCTTTTGCATACCGGACAGGTAACGGCAGCAAGTTCTTTGCTTACAGGGTAAAGATGAGTAAACGGAGTATTAATAATAAGATGCACATTCTCAGGTACATCTACCAATTTTGCAATAATCTGCTTTACAAGTTCCACGCCTTCTGAAACCGTAGTATTCATCTTCCAGTTTCCGGCAACAATTTTTCTTCTCATAATCATGTGTTTTAATTAACAGAGGGCAAAATTATATATTTTTTTAACTTTGTGGAAATCTATAAATCGGCATAGGATACATGAAGCGCAGGAGTGTTTATTATATAATTTTTGCAGCAGCGCTGGTCATATTTTTTGCCGCCGATCTCTTTCTTGGCTCAGTAGACATATCCGTAAAAGATTTATTCACAACTTACATTGGAAAAGATATACTTATAAATTTCCGCCTGCCAAAGGCCATAGCCGCATTATTATGCGGCATTGCACTGGGAGTCTGCGGTTTGCAAATGCAAACTCTTTTCCGCAATCCGCTGGCCGATCCATATATCCTTGGAGTGAGCAGCGGCGCCGGCCTTGGAGTTGCGCTGTATCTTATGGGTATGTCATGGGTTGGAGTGTCTGCAGAAGGAACTGTCTTTCAATCTTTTGGAATTGCAGGTTCAGCTCTTGCCGGGGCAGTGCTTGTAACACTGCTGATTTTGTACGTATCTAAAAAGATGGAGGGGAACCTCTCTCTGCTTATTTTTGGAGTGATGATAGGATTCATTGCGGGAGCTTTGGTTAATTTATTGCAATACACCTCTAACGCACACGCACTTAAAACGTATGTGTTGTGGACAATGGGAAGTTTTGCCGGGTTGACAACTGCACAGCTGCTGATTCTGGCTGCAATAGTAATAACTGGTATTATACTGTCGGTGAGGAATATAAAAGATTTGAACGCAATACTTTTGGGAGAAGATTATGCTGCATCCTTAGGATTGGATGTAAAAAAAATAAGGGTGAGAGTATTGGTTTCCACCACTTTGCTGGCCGGAGGCGTAACCGCGTTTTGCGGGCCGATTGGTTTTTTGGGAATAGCCGTGCCGCATATAGCGCGTTTTATTTTTAAGGATGCCAATCACCGCACGCTGGTCCCTGCAACAATTTTAATTGGAGCGACCATCACAATTTTTGCAGATACGATTTCTCAGCTGCCCGGGAGCGGAACGGTGATTCCTATTAATACTGTTGCAGCATTGCTGGGTATTCCGGTGATTCTTGTAATACTTTGGAAAGCAAGAAAATACTCAAATTAAAACAATGGCGGAACTGCTTAAAATAGAGAATTTAACATTAGGCTTTGGTGAAAAAGTCATCTTCAGAAATATAAATGTGTCTGAAGAAAACGGCCGCTTTGTTGCTCTTGCAGGCTCAAACGGACGCGGAAAAAGCACTCTGCTTAAGACACTGGCAGGCCTTGATTCCATTTACAATCCGCAATCATTTAATAATCCCGACAGTTTGCAGCGCTCAGAAAAGGGAAGCATCTTGTACAAGGGGAAAGCTATTGCGGAGTACACAAAAAAAGAATTCTCTTCTCTGGTATCTTTTGTATTCCCAAGCGGACGTCGCACTAACAATCTGTCGGTGAAGGATATGCTGAGCATATACTGTTACTATAGAACAAATTGGATTGGTGCTCCCGGGGAAGATGAAGAGAAAAAAATTTCAAAGGCGCTGGAACAAGTTGGACTCTCAGGCTTTGAAAACAGAAATAGCGCCAACCTAAGTGATGGTGAATATCAGAGAATTACAATAGCAGGGGCGCTAGTGCAGGATAGTGAAATCATTTTGCTTGATGAGCCTACTGCATTTTTGGATATTGCCAATAAATTTATGATAACTCACTTGCTAAAAGAAATTGCACACACAAGCGGCAAACTGATAATTTTCTCAACTCATGATTTGCAGCTGGCCATGGACATGTGCGACCGAATTTGGCTTATGACTGAGAGCGGCTTTTACTCCGGTGAACCTGAAACACTTATGAACGACGGAACCATGGACAAAATGTTCAATGTGCCGGGACTTATTTTTGATAAAAACATTAAATCATTTACATACGATGGCGGTTTTAAGAATAACAAAAGAGTTTAAATTTGAGTGTGCCCATGCACTTACGGGATATGACGGGAAATGCAGCCACATTCACGGACATTCTTACAAATTAAGGGTTACCGTAAAAGGGAAACCTATTGATGACCCAAAGTCTCCAAAATTTGGAATGGTAGTAGACTTTAATGACCTTGAGAAAATTATTAAAGAAAACATAATAGATAAGTTTGATCACGCACTTGTTTTAAGAAGAGATGCACCTCTGGTTGAAGAGATTAGCAAGAATTATGGCAACACGGTCATAACTGATTTTCAGCCTACAAGTGAGAATTTAGTCACATACTTTGCAGCGCTGATTAAAGATGAGTTGCCGGAGAAGGTAGAGCTTTACTCTCTTAAACTCTCAGAAACTGCAACAGCTTCAGCCCGATGGTACGCAGAGGACAATAAGCCAAAAGAATAATCATTGTATATTGGCAAAAAGATAGGGAGAGATGAAAAAGATTTTTTTGATAGACGGTCACGCACAAATTTTTAGAATGTATTATGCATTCATGCGTCACCCATTAATAAACTCAAAGGGACAGGATACCTCTATTCTTTTTGGCTTTACAAAAATGATACTGGAACTCATTAATAAAGAGCATCCTACAAATATTGCGGTTGTATTTGACGCACCCGGAAAAACATTTCGTCACACTATTTACAAGGAATATAAGGCCAACCGTCCTCCTGCGCCGGAACTTGTTATTCAGGCACTTGAGCCTCTGCAGGAAATTTTGAAAGCATTAAATATCCCTGTCGTGATGGTAACCGGAGTTGAGGCTGATGACGTAATCGGATCAATGGCAAAGCAATGGTCAGGCGCTGACAAACAAATCTACATGGTTACTCCGGATAAGGATTATGGTCAGTTGATTCAGAAAAATGTTTTTCAATACAAGCTTCCAAAGGGAGGAAACGGAGATACGGAAGTAATTGGAACGGATCAGCTTTGCGCCCAATACGGAATTAAAGACCCCGCAGGAGTTATTGATATTCTGACAATTTGGGGAGATACGTCAGATAATGTGCCGGGCATCAGAGGCATTGGAGAGGTTGGCGCAAAGAAGCTGATTTGCAAGTACGGAACTCTGGAGAATGTAATGCGGCATATCGGAGAGTTAAGTGCAAGCATACAAAAGCATATCAAAGAATCCTCAGAGGAACAGATAAAGATGAGCAGATTTCTGGTCACTATTAAGACTGACGTACAGCTGCCTGTTAATGAGGATAATATAAAGGCGACTCTGCCTAATGAGGCGGCAGTGAATGATATCTTTGCAAAGTATGAGTTCAACTCACTTAAGAAGATGATTCCGGGATTCAATAATAGTATTGCCGCATCGGACGACTATCCGGAGGACTCGCCGACAGATGATTTTCCGTCAAGTGATTTTCCGTCAGATGATAAGCCGGAGCAACAGGCGGGCGTTCAGCATATTGCAGAGAAAGAGATAAAGAAAGTTTTTAGTATCCCGGACGTTGAGTTTTGCTCTCTTGATAAAGTTGCAATGTCGGCAAAGAAAAATAAGGAAATCTCTATTTTGATGAACGGGGAGAACTCATTAACGCTCTGCTCAACAGATAATTTTGTACATATTATTGAAAATCTGGAAGAGTTGCAAAACACTCAGGATTATCCCATTCTTAATGAACTGCTCTCAGAACCGGGTATTTGCAAAATTGGAGCGGATTTGAAGGAGATAATAAAAGCCGTTGCGGAAAAAACGGACATACAAATTTGCGGCAATTTATATGACGTACAGTTGATGCATTATGTTCTAAATACTGAAATCAGCCACAATATAAACTTTATTGTGAAACAGCAACTGGGCATTGATATTGAGACCATTACGTCAAACAGCAAAGAAGATGCAAAAGATTTATTCTCCGGCGCCGCGGAAGAAACTGAGGAGCAGAAAAAAGAGAGAAAGAAAAAAAGCGCCGCTCTTTGCGCTCTAATGCCGATAGTGAGAGATGAATTGGAGAAAAAACTATCGGGAGACAGAGTATATAAAGAGA
>JAQWEK010000019.1:0-8376 GCA_028704975.1 Bacteroidales bacterium
GAATTGTAAAGTTCTGCGGCATAAAATTCCGCGGTATTTCTTTGAATTTCCAGATTGCTAATAGCCTCCCTATAAGAGTTTCTCTCCTGATTTTTATTTGTCCACTTAAACAAAGCCTCGGGAGAAACGGACTTTTTATATCCCTTGTTTCTTGCCGTATCCAGCTGATCGGTATGTATGAGGATATCTCCGGTCAATGCTCTGGAAGTCTGCATGTCCAAACTTTTGGAATACTCTTTTGTCAGAGAGTCCCTGTCATATTTAAGTTGCTTTAAGTCTTTGGCCATGACCTCGTTTCCATACCTTGCCTTGTCTGATTTCTGAAAAGCGTAGTTTTGCAGCGGTATTGCAAACATCTGATACTTAAATTGTATCTTTTGTACGGCAAGTGAGGTGTCTGCAAAGTTTATCTTATTAGTCTCCTGATAATTGGTTCCGTGATGCAGAATGATAACCAAACTTTTTTTGTCCTCTGAAAGAGAAAAACGCCCGGAGTCTGCAACCGTTAAGTCAACATTACCATTGTCTTTTGTGTGGTTGTAAACCATTATGCCGTGCATCAGATCATTCTCATCCCGTTTTGTTACTCTTATTGTATAACCGTCTATTCCACTGTAAAATACACCCGTCGGGATTTTTATTTCATCCTTGGTTTTTCCAATGTCTTCTCTTAGAGTGTAAATTTTATTGTATGCAACCGGAATCAAATTGTTTGATGCAAAGAAGGCTCCGACAACTATGAATATGGCAACATAGGAAAGAGGCATCATTATTCTTTGCAGAGAAATACCGGCCGCTTTCATGGCAAGCAGTTCACTGTTTTCTCCAAGGTTTCCCATTGTCATTATGGATGCCAGTAATGTTGCAAGCGGCAGTGCCAAAGGGATTAGCGTGCAGCACCCCCATCCCATAAATTCTACAATAATTCCAAAACTTAACCCTTTTCCGACAAGCTCATCTATGTATAGCCATAGGAATTGCATCATAAGGATAAAGGTGACAATTAAGAATGTGAGGATGAACGGGCCTAAAAACGACTTTAGCATATACAAGTCTATTGTCTTGATATGCAGGATATTGCGGTTTATTTTCTTGCCCTTAAAATTCATTACTTTTTAATCAAATTAACAAGGCATTCCACTGCGGCTTCAAGTCCGTCAACCTTTTTGCCGCCCGCACTTGCAAAGAAAGGCTGACCTCCGCCGCCTCCCTGAATAAATTTGGCGGCCTCTCTAATATCTTTGCCGGCATTAAAACCTTGAGCAACAAGGTCATCTGTGTACATTACCGTAAGTGTCGGCTTGTCATCAAAATTACTTGCACCGATAAATACAGAGTGTTTTGTCTCCGCCTTAATCATAAACGCAATATTCTTTACAATCTCCGCCGGATACGGTCCTCTCAAAACCATCAAATCCAATCCGCCGACATGTTGCGCCTGAGAGATAAGCTTGTTCTTCATTTCAGCGGATTTCTCCTTAACCATCTGCTCGGCATCCTTTTTAAACTGCTCATTATCAGTAAGCAGTTTGCGTACACTCTCAATCACATTAGGTGCATTATGGAAAAGCTCTTTTATGGAAATCAGTATATCTTCCGCTGCATATTCCAGCTCCTCTGCACTCTCTCCGGTTGTTGCCTCAATTCTCCTTACGCCTGCGGCAATTGCACTCTCTGAAATTATTTTAAACCACCCGATTCTTCCTGTAGATGCAATATGTGTTCCGCCGCAAAATTCAACAGAATCTCCAAATTTTATTATTCGCACATTATTGCCGTACTTTTCTCCAAATAAAGCAATTGCACCGCTCTTGCGGGCCTCTTCAATTGGCACATTGCGTCTTTCATCTTTTACGTAGTCTGCGCGAATCATTGCATTCACTATTTTCTCCGCTTCTCTCAATTTTTCCGGACTTACTTTTTCAAAATGTGAAAAGTCAAATCTTAAAATATGAGAATCAACATAAGAACCCTTCTGCTCAATATGAGTGCCAAGAACTTTTCTTAATGCAAAATCCAGCAAGTGAGTGGCGCTGTGGTTTGCAGTTGTGCGTGCTCTTTTTTTCTCATCTATTTGCGCTGTAAATAAAGCTTTTACATCGTTAGGCAATTGCTCCGCAACATGAATTGTAAGTCCGTTTTCTTTTATTGTGTTGAGAATTTTTATGTTCCCGACAGGTTTGTCATTTTGTGTGTTGCCTCCGTTTTCTGCCACAATGTAACCTGTATCGCCAACCTGTCCGCCGCTCTCCGCATAGAAAGGAGTCTTGTCCAAAACAATGTGAAAAATTTCTTTGCCCTTTGTCTTTACGTCTCTGTATTTCAGAATTTTAACACCATGCTCAACAACGTTGTCATAACCTGTGAAAACAGGTTCTGTATATGGATATACTTCTATCCAGTCACCCTCTTTTTTGCTCTCCGCATTTCTGCTTCTTGCTTTTTGTTTTCCAAGCTCCACCTCAAATCCCTTTAAGTCAACAACCAATCCGTTCTCTTTGGCTATCAGCTCAGTAAGGTCTATCGGGAACCCGAATGTGTCATACAAAACAAATGCATCTGTTCCGCTGATTCCAGCCGTAATTCCTGTTTCCGCATTGCCCTTTGCTGCTTCCCCTTTGCATTTTGCAACCAAGTCATCCATCATCTTAATGCCTCTGTCCAAGGTCTTTAAGAAAGCATCCTCTTCTTCTTTTGTGACTTTTTCTATAAGCTGCTGTTGTTTTTTAATCTCCGGATAAGCATCTCCCATCTGTGCAACTAGCGTTGGCACAAGCCTATACAGCAACGGCTCTTTAACGTTAAGGAATGTATATGCGTATCGCACTGCGCGTCTTAAAATTCTTCTGATTACATAACCGGCCTTTACATTAGAAGGAAGTTGGCCGTCCGCAATAGAAAAAGTGATTGCTCTTGTATGGTCTGCAATAACTCTCATTGCAATTCTAACTTTCTCATTTGCAGTCTTATAATCTGTACCTGTAAGTTCTCCGATTTTGTCCAGAAGCGGGGTGAAAACGTCCGTGTCATAATTGCTCTTCTTCCCCTGCATTGCCATGCATAATCTCTCAAACCCCATTCCGGTATCTACGTTTTTATGAGGAAGCGGTTCAAGGGTGCCGTCTGCTTTTCTGTTAAACTGCATGAATACAAGATTCCAAATCTCAATGACAAGAGGATTGGATTTGTTGACCAGCTCTTTTCCGGGAAGTTTTTCCCGCTCTGCATCATCTCTCAAATCTATGTGAATCTCACTGCAAGTTCCGCAGGGCCCCATATCTCCCATCTCCCAAAAGTTGTCATGCTTATTGCCAAGCAAAATTCTCTCCTCCGGCAAATACTTGAGCCAGGCTTCTTTAGCCTCGCTGTCCATCTCAACTTTGTCCTCTTTGCTTCCCTCAAAAACAGTAGCATATAATCTGTCGGGATTTAGCTTAAAGACTCCGGTAAGAAGCTCCCATGCCCACTCAATTGCCTCCCCTTTAAAGTAATCTCCAAAGCTCCAGTTGCCAAGCATTTCAAACATTGTGTGGTGGTAGGTGTCGTGTCCTACTTCTTCCAGATCATTATGCTTTCCACTAACCCTCAGGCACTTCTGAGAATCGGCCGCACGTTTTGCAAATGCCGGTGCGTTTCCAAGGAATATATCCTTAAACTGATTCATACCCGCGTTGGTAAACATCAGCGTTGGGTCATTTTTCACAATCATTGGTGCGGAGGGGACAATTTTGTGCTGCTTTGATTCAAAGAAGCGTAAAAACTCTGCTCGTATTTCTTTTGACGTCATCATATTTCACTTTTGCATGTAATTTGCAAAAATAACTATTTGATTTAAATTTGTCATCCTAATGGCAGTTAAAAAGAGATATGAATTTAATGCAGAGACGCTTGCATATGAGCTTCACAAAGTTCCCTTTATGAAGCGATTGAGCAAGGGCATGATTATGTTCCTGCTCTCTTTGCTTGCGGCGGGATGCTGGTATTTCTTGTATATCAAGGTTTTTAAGCTGGAGACCCCGCGTACGGTTCAGCTGCGTCAAACTACGGCAAGACTGCGTTCAAGGCTGGAAGTTCTGGACAGGAGAATGGATGCAAACAGACATATTTTGCAGGAGCTGCAGATGAGGGACAATAATGTTTACCGTCCAATCTTTGGTATGGATGAAATCCCTGCGGAGGAGCGTAATGCAGGTTACCAATTTCCGGAAAAATACGTCTGGCTGCAAAATTATGCAAACTCTGATTTTATGGTTGCTTCCAATATGAAAATGGATATGCTATATAAAAAGGCGTATGTGCAGTCTCTTAGTTATGAGGATGTTTCCAAGATGGCAAAGAGAGCGGGAGAAATGGCGTCCTGTGTTCCTACAATTCCGCCGCTTTTTTTAAATCACATAAAATTTTCCAGCGGTTTTGGTGTCAGAGTAGATCCTATTGAAGGCGGGGGTAGAATGCATACCGGGGTAGATTTTGCGGGACATCAGGGTGAGCCGATTTATGCTACCGGCAACGGAAGAGTTGCCGAGGTTGATTATTCATTTTTTGGCTATGGCAATGAGATTGTGGTAGATCACGGTTTCGGATACAGGACAAGATATGCTCACCTGTCAAGAGCTTTAGTAAGGCCGGGTGCGTATGTGCAGAGAGGTCAGCAGATTGCATTGATGGGAAGTACCGGACGCAGTACCGGAACGCATTTGCATTATGAAGTGGAGTATCGCGGGAGTAAGGTGAATCCTATGAATTATTTTAAGAAGGATACATCTCCTCAGGAGTATGAGCGTATGATTAAGAAGCAATAATGGCAAAGAAAAATAAATACAGGTTCAGCAAAGAACAGCTCAAATTTGTGGAAGACAAACTTACCACACGCGGCCTCATATGGTTAATAACCAAGTATTTAATTGCAAGTATCTTACTTACTATTCTTTATTATTTTGTTTTTTCCAGCATCATATATACCGGCAAGGATAGACGCATCATGCGGCAGAATCGTGCTATGCAGCAGGAATACAGGCAAATGCAGAAACAACTTGTTGTGCTGAACGGGACTGTTGCGTCTTTGCAGGAGAAGGATAGAGATGTATACCACACAATTTTTAATGCGGACCCTCCGGATTATTCTCCTCTTGCCAAAAGAGTTGAAGGTTATAATTATGACTTGGATACCGTTAAGAATAAACGTATTGTAAAGATGATGACAAGTCGGCTGGACACGGCGTTGATATCTGCGCAAGAAGTTAAGGCATCAATTGATTCAATCAAAAAGGCATTCAAGTTTTTAGGAGCCAGCGTAAGAAATATCCCCTCTATTGTCCCGATAAATAATTTTGCAGTTCAACAGGTCGGAGCATCTGTCGGGAAAAAAATTAATCCCTTTTTTAAGAGTATTGTTGCACATAACGGACTTGATTTGCCCGCAGCTACCGGAACCGAGATTCTTGCGCCGGCTGACGGAGTGGTTGAAAAAATGGGAAAAGGTGAGGACCGCAGTGGAGGTAAAACTTTCAGCATCAATCATCAGAACGGATACAGAACCAGGTATGCAAATGTGGGAATTATATATGTGCGTGCGGGACAGAGCGTTAAACAGGGAGCGGTTATTGGGCGCGTAGGGATGTCCGGCATGTCCATGGCGCCGCACTTGCACTATGAGGTAATCTTCAATGGCCGCTATATGAATCCGGTCCATTATTTCTTTGGAAAGCTGGATGCTCACGCCTACATGGATGTAGTTTCTGCGGCACAAAACACCGGCCAGTCATTGGATTAAAGATTATAGCTGCGGGTTATGGCTGTGCCGCCTACATCAACAAAAACTTTAAGTGATAATCAAAATTCATTATATTTGCTGATGTTATGTCGGAAAGCGGAAAAGTATATTACACTATAGGGGAGGTCTCAGACCTGCTGAAGGAGAACGCTTCTCTTGTGCGTTTTTGGGCGGAGAAGTTTCCTCGGTTTATTAAGCCGGCCCGCAATAAGAAGGGCAACAGATTGTTTACGGCAAAAGATGTTGAGAATTTTAAGCTTATTCATCACTTTGTGAAGGATTTAGGTATGACTTTGGAAGGGGCGGAGCGCAGGATGAAGGACAATGTTACGGGTGAGGATAAGCGGCTGGAGGTAATTACCAGGTTGAGTTCTATTAAGGGGAAGTTGCAGAGCGTTATCGGACAATTTACTGAAGGCATGGAAGTTGCAGATGACTCAGAGGGTGCAGGCAACGCGGGTAACAATGATGATGAATCAGTCGATTTTCCGGAGGATCAATAATGGAAGGAACATCAGGGGCAATGCCAAAAGAAAAAGCAAAAACGGTGAATATGGTAAGGGCAATTGACATAGCAAGGGCAGTGGAAATGTTTGCCCCGCTTAGCGCACAGGCCGAGTGGGACAACAGCGGATTTTCCGTTGGTGACCCGCAAGCGGCTGTACATAAAGTGCTTATAGCCTTAAATTGCACTTTGGATGTTGTTGAAGAGGCGGTGGAGCTAAATTGTGATATGATTCTGACTCATCATCCGCTGATTTTTGGGGGATGCAGAAGTGTGCTTTACAATAATGTTTGTTCCTCAGAGAGTCTGCAAGGACGCTCTATTGCAACGGCAATTAAAAATAATATTACAATTTATTCCAGCCATACGCCTCTTGATAAAGCGCGCGGAGGTCTTAATGATTTGATGGCCAAAAGGTTAAATTTGCAGAATTGCAAAGTGCTGAGTCCGGACGGCTTTGGAGTGGTTGGCACATTAAAAACTGTCGGGACCTTAAAAGGCAATAGCGGAGAAAAAGCGGGGAAAGGCATGAATGGTGAGGAGTTCATTAAATTTGTGAAGAAGCAGTTTGGCCTTAAATATCTAAGATGTTCAAAGCCGATCGGATACAGCATCGCAACAGATGGCAGGATAGCAGCGGCCGCAGGCAAAATCACAAAAGTGGCGGTTAGCAGCGGTTCCGGTCAGGGTTCTGCAAAAGACGCAATTGCGGCGGGAGCCCAGGTACTGGTTACGGCGGATGTCAGCCATCATAATTTTTACCAGCCGGAGGGCTTTATGATTCTGGATATTGGACATTATGAGAGTGAATGGGAGGCGGTTGCTCTTTTGGAGAGTATTGTTAAGAAAAATTTTTCTAAATTTGCGGTCTCTTTGAGCAAAAGGGATAAAAGCCCGATTTATCATTTCTAATATATTATTTGGAAGTTATAGGTGAGGACAGAATTAAAGAATAATTACTGCTGCAATTCACGCGGCGTTGATTTATAGAATATGGCAACAAAACAGGCAATAAAGACGGTTAGCCCCAAGGTAGTTAAGGGCGAGACCTTTGTATCTCTTCAGATCTCTAAGAATTTGGATCCCGACAGTATGGAGAAAAAGCTGAAACTCCTTTATGAGCTTCAGAAAACAGATTCCAGAATAGACAAGATTTATATGTTGAGAGGTGAGCTTCCTTTGGAAGTACAAGACCTTGAAGATGAGATTCTTGGACATAAGGCAAAGATTGCATCTTTGGCAAAAGAGGTTAAAGATATTGAGGCTTTTATAGCTTCAAAGAAACAGGACATTGTTGGCGCAAAAGCAGCTATAAAGAAATACGAGCAGCAGCGTAATAATGTTAAGAATAACAGAGAGTTTGATTCTCTTTCCAAGGAAATAGAATATCAAGAACTTGACAGTCAACTTTCAGAAAAGAAGATTGCCGACAATACTAAGATTCTTGTAGAGAGAAAAGAAATTTACAACGCTGAGATAACAGAGCTTACGGGACGTCAGGAGGATTTGGCTAACAAAAAGAAGGAACTTGACGGCATTGTAAAGGAGACGGAGAGAGAGGAGAAGGATTTGCTTAAGCAATCAGAAGAGATTCAGTCTCAGATAGATCCTCGTATGCTTGCAGCGTATGAAAAAGTAAGATCCAATGCCCGCAACAAGATGGCCGTGGTCAAGGTTGTACGTGGTGCGTGCGGCGGTTGCTTTAATAAGATACCTCCTCAAAGACAGATAGATATTGAGAGCAGCAAGAGAATAATTGTTTGCGAATATTGCGGAAGAATTTTGGTTAGCGAGAAGTTTGATGAAGAAGAGGGGAAGAGCGCTCCAAAGGCTGAAGCACCTATTGCTAAGGAAGTTAAAAAGTCAACTAAGACTTCCGCAAAAGAGGCGGAGACAAAACCTGCAGCAAAAAAGGCTACAAAAAAATAAGGAGACAAACCGGAAACTTATGCAAAGAAGCATAAATTTCCGAACAACATAGTGTTATGGAACAGGAACCTACAATATTAAGGGAACTTTTCTTTAAGCACGTTGCACAAACATCCTCAAAACCGCTTGGATTAAACATAGTTAGGGCTGAGGGTGTTTTTTTATACTC
>JAQWEK010000019.1:8476-18635 GCA_028704975.1 Bacteroidales bacterium
AACAACATAGTGTTATGGAACAGGAACCTACAATATTAAGGGAACTTTTCTTTAAGCACGTTGCACAAACATCCTCAAAACCGCTTGGATTAAACATAGTTAGGGCTGAGGGTGTTTTTTTATACTCGCCGGAGAGACGTTATTTGGACTTTATTTCCGGTGTGTCCGTCAGCAACGTTGGTCATGGCCGCAGAGAAGTTATAGATGCCGTTAAGGAGCAGATGGAAAATTATGCTCATTTAATGGTTTACGGTGAGATGATAGAGTCTCCCCAAGTACTTCATGCCAAGTTGCTTACATCTATTCTTCCGGATAGTTTGCAAAGCGTCTACTATGTAAACAGCGGCAGCGAGGCAAACGAGGCTGCAATGAAACTAGCAAAACGTGCAACAGGCCGCAGAGAAATAATAGCCTGTAAAAACGCATATCACGGGAGTACGCAAGGCTCTATGAGTCTGATGAGTGCGGAGGAGTTTAAAAATGCTTTCCGTCCGCTTCTGCCAATGGTCAATTACATAGAATTCAACAATGTTAAATCATTGGATGCTATTACAGAAAGTACTGCAGCCGTAATAATTGAGCCGGTTCAGGGTGAGGGGGGAGTGCAAATTCCACAGCCGGGTTTCTTGGAGGCGTTGCGTGCAAAATGCACGGTCAAAGGAGCTTTGCTCATTTATGATGAAGTTCAGACCGGGTTTGGCCGCACCGGAAAAATGTTTGCTTTCCAAAAATACGGAGCTGCGTCCGGAGGAAATTGCGGTGTGATTCCTGATATCTTGGTGCTTGCAAAGGCTTTGGGGGGCGGTCTCCCTCTCGGAGCACTGGTTGCAAGCAATGAACTAATGAGTGTTTGGCAGGATAATCCCCCTCTTGGTCATATCACAACTTTTGGAGGTCATCCGGTGTGTTGCGCCGCAGCATTAGCCTCTTTGAAACTTTTATTAACACAGCCATGGTTACAAGATGTTGATAAAAAAAGCGCAAGAATTGTACAGGCTTTAGGTTCGCATCCTCTTGTAAAAGAGATACGTGCAGCGGGACTGCTAATAGCCGTGGATTTGGGGAGCGCAGACCTGGCAAAACAAATATTATATTTGCTATTGGATGAGGGAGTGCTAACAGACTGGTTTCTGTTTCAGCCAACTTCATTCAGAATTGCGCCGCCGCTTTGCATAACGGATGATGAGATAGATATGGGCGTTGCGGCAATTATAAAGGCACTTAATAAACTGGAAATATAACTATGGCAGATTCTAACGGCAAAGTTTTTAGTCCCAAGAGGGCGGTTCAGAACAGAGAGAGAGCTCTGGAGGCACGCAATAAAGAGATGGAAGTGGCAGGTCTTGAGACCGGGAATAAGGTGCCTCAAGCTCCTGATATAGAGGAAGCTGTGCTTGGAACTCTGATGCTGGACCCTGAGGCCGTTGCCGATGTTGTCAGCACTCTTGTTCCTGAATGTTTTTATAAACAGGAGAACAGGAAGATTTTCAATGCAATTGTTCAGCTTAGCCAGGCAAACAAAGCCATTGATATATACACCGTTGCCGAGCAGTTAAAGGCAAACAAGGATTTGGATGAAGTTGGCGGTACCGTTTATTTAACTCAGCTAAGTTTGAAAATAGGAGCGGCGGCTCATATTGACTACCACACTAAAATATTGGTTGATAAGTATATACAACGTAAGATGATTGGCATTTCATTGGATGCTCTTAAGAAATCTTATGATGATTCTGAGCCGGTAGATAAACTTTTGGACAGCACTCAGCAGGAGATTTTTGAACTTGCGGAGAGGAATATGACCAGAGATACCAAGCCTGTCAAATCTATTATAGCAGAGACCATTAATAAAATGGAAGAAGCGCAGCAAAATCCAAACGGTCAGAGCGGTTTACATAGCGGTTATATGGGTTTGGACAGAGTGACCTTTGGTTGGCAAAATTCAGATTTGGTCATTATTGCTGGACGTCCCGGAATGGGAAAAACGGCATTCGTTCTTACAATGGCGCGCAATATGGCGGTTGATTTTAGCATACCTGTTGCATTCTTCTCATTAGAGCAGGCTCCTGAGCAACTTGTTCAGAGATTGATGATTGCAGAGACGGGTATTTCTTCAGACAAAATAAAGGGAGCAAAAAAGATGACAGATTCAGATTGGGTGCAGCTTAGCGATAAGCTGAACCGTCTGGTTGACGCTCCTCTTTATATAGATGATACTCCTTCACTTTCAATTACCGACTTGCGTGCAAAAGCAAGAAAGCTTGTGCAAACAGCTCATGTTAAGATGATTATAATAGATTATCTTCAGCTGATGACCGGTTCAAAAGAGTTGAAAGGATTTAGAGAGCAAGAGGTTTCAGAGATATCTCGTTCATTAAAATCAATAGCAAAAGAGCTTAATATTCCGGTAATTGCACTTGCCCAGCTTAGCCGTGCGGCGGAAATCAGAGGCGGTCAGAAAAAGCCGCAGCTTACAGATTTACGTGAGTCCGGCGCAATTGAGCAGGATGCGGATATTGTAATTTTTTTGCATCGTCCGGAGTATTATGGAACCACAGATGCTAATATGCCTGAAGGACTTACGGATGTTATTATAGCAAAGCACCGTAACGGTCCGACGGATGAAGTGCACATGAGATTTGTAAAGAGAGAGATGAGATTTGCAGATTTCAATGACCAGGAACTTCCTTCGGATGAAGAAATAAATGTTATGGAGAATAATATCGGAAACTTTGACGGCAACAACGGCGGTGCTCCGGTTTCTTTCTCTTCTAAAATTAACGGAAATGATTTTACCACAAATGAATTCCCGGTAGAATAAATTTGTGTAAAATTTATATGTCAAAATGTACATAGATGTTAAAATAAATAAGGCCAAGAGAATACGTGCAGTGTTTTTCTTAATGGTTGCGTTTGTTTTTTTATTCCCGACAGTTAATTGTAATGCACAGGAAGAGCTGCCTTTTAAGAGCGGTGAGACTGTTGCCTATACACTGAATTATACATGGGGCGGCGTACTTACGGATGTTGGAAGCGCTGTTTGTCAACTTTCTTATGAAGACGGTGATTATCATGCCGTTATTAACGGCTACACTTTTAAATTCTACGATATTTTTTTTAAAGTGCGTGAGAGATTTGAAACAAAGTTTTCTCCTTTAACCCTGAGACCCGGTTATTTCTATCGCAGTGCCAGAGAGGGGAAGTACAGGATGAAAAATACCTTCTACTTCAACAATAAAAATTACACAATAAAAAGTATTACGCAAAAATATGACAGAGAGCCTTTTGATACAATTTTACAGGGTTCTCCAAACACTTTTGATTTGCTTTCTCTGTATTATCACAGCCGCACTTTAAGCTTTGGCAACATCCCAATAGGACAGAAGCAGCCAATTAACTTTGTGATAGATAAAGATATATACAATTTGTATTTTATATATCTGGGTAAGGCGGTAAAGAAAGTTCCCGGTTACGGGACATTCCGCACTATGAAATTTGCCGTAAGGGTTGTAGCCGGCAATGTATTCACCGGAAAGGATGACATGATCATCTGGGTAACAGATGATGAAAACAAACTGCCGGTATTCTTTGAATCCCCGATTTTGGTGGGCAAAATGCAGGGCCGCGTTTCCAAAATCATTAACAACAAATATCCTTTAACAAGCAAAATTAAATAATGGAAATAATTTCTCATGAGGGGATTGTCAAGGAGATTACTCCTGACGTTATAAAAGTCACAATTGTAAGCAAATCGGCATGCGCGGGATGCCACGCCAAGGGGTTCTGCTCTGCGTCCGAGATGCAGGAAAAAGTAATTGAAATTAAGCGCGGAAATACGGCGACCGGGACCGGTCGCTCAACAGCGCAGGTACAGTCGCAGGCGGAGGAATACCGCGTTGGAGAGTCTGTGAACGTGAATATGGAACAAAGACTCGGCAACAAGGCGGTGTGGATTGTATATGCCTTACCGGTAGTTATTCTTTTGATATTATTATTATCTTTGCAGCGTTTTGTAACAAATGAGTTATATTTGGGGCTAATTGTGCTGGGGGCCATTGCGTTGTATTTTTTTATCCTGTATTTGTTCAGGGGAAAGGTGGGGAGAGGTTTCCATTTTACAATCAGCAAAATACAAGATACCGGCAGGTGAAAAATTAAGTTTTGCCTGTAATTTTTGAAATAAACCTGAATTTTATATAATAGTTCTTTTGATTTATTAACAGTAAATGACTAATACAATTATTTTTACTATCGCCTGTTTAACAATCTTGGGGTTGCTTCTGGCGATTGTGCTATTTTTGGTGGCACAAAAGTTTAAGGTAGAGGAAGATCCAAGGATTGACACCGTTGAGGCTTTAATGCCGGGGGCCAATTGCGGAGGTTGCGGCCATGCAGGTTGCAGAGCCTTTGCAGAGGACGCCGTTAAATCCGGCAATTTGGATCATCTTTTCTGCCCGGTTGGCGGAAATGCTACAATGAAAAAAGTAGCAGATGCGCTAGGCTACACCGTTGCGGAAAAAGAGCCGCAAGTGGCTGTTGTAAGGTGCTCCGGTTCTTGCGATAAAAGAGAAAAAACCAATGTGTTTGACGGTCGCAAAACTTGTGCTGCAGAGGCCTCCCTTTATTCAGGAGATACCGGCTGCAGATTTGGCTGCCTTGGACTTGGAGACTGTGAAAGAGCCTGCAAGTTTGATGCAATTAAAATTAATGTTAAAACAGGTCTTCCGGAAGTTGATGAAGATAAGTGCACCTCATGCGGAGCATGCGTAAAAGCTTGTCCTAAAGGTATTATCGAGCTTAGAAACAAGGGTCCTAAAGGACGCAGAGTTTATGTTTCCTGCGTTAGCAAAGATAAGGGTGCAGTTGCCAGAAAGGCTTGCCTTGCAGCTTGTATAGGTTGCGGCAAATGTCAGAAGGTCTGCCCGTTTGGAGCTATCACAGTAGAGAATAATTTAGCTTATATAGATTATACAAAATGCAGAATGTGCCGCAAGTGTGTTCTTGAGTGCCCTACAGGTGCAATCCATGAATGTAACTTCCCGCCAAGACCTGTAGTTCAGGCACAGCCGGCAGCTCAGACAGTTGCACAACCTGCACCAAAACCGGCGGAGAAGCCCGTTGCATAACAAAGGAGAATATATTATGAAAACATTTTTTATAGGTGGTGTTCATCCGGCGGACAAGAAAATTTCCGCGGAGGCTGCAATTGAGAAGCTTCCAATTCCAAAGGTTGCATATATTTCTATGGGGCAGCATCTTGGTGCTCCTGCAGAACCGATTGTAAAACCGGGAGATAAAGTGAAAGTCGGACAGCTGATAGCAAATCCAAAAGGTTTTGTTTCTGCTCCGGTTCACTCTTCCGTTTCCGGAACAGTACGCTCAATTGAGCCGGTAAAAGATATAGCAGGCAATCCAGTAATGACGGTAGTTATTGATGTTGAGGGAGATGAGTGGATGGAGAACATAGACCGCTCAGATGCAGTTATCAGTGAAATAAAACTAGACCAAAAACAACTGGTTGATAAGATTAGGGAGTGCGGTGTTGTCGGACTGGGCGGCGCAACATTCCCGACGGCAATTAAACTTTGCCCTCCTCCTACGGCGCATCCTACTTGCGTTATTATTAACGGAGCCGAGTGCGAGCCGTATCTGACGTCAAACTATCGTGAGATGATAGAGATGCCTGAGCAGCTTTTGATTGGATGTGAGATTTTGATGAAGGCGCTTAATGTTAAGAAGTGCTACATAGGAATTGAGGAGAACAAACCGGCTGCAATTGAAAAGCTAACTTCTCTTGCAGGCGGTAAGCATCCTAATATTGAAGTTGTAGAGCTAAAGAGGAAATATCCGCAAGGCGGTGAAAAACAGCTGATTGATGCTGTTATCAAAAAGAAAGTTCCTTCTATGGGACTTCCTGTTGATACCGGAGCGGTTGTTCAGAATGTTGCAACTACCATTGCAGTGTATAATGCAGTGCAGAAGAATATGCCTTTGTTCCAAGGTATTATGACTGTCACGGGAGATTGCAGCAAAGTGCAGAGAAATTTCTTGCACAGAGTCGGAACTCCTTTCAAAGAGATTATTGATTATTGCGGAGGTATTCCTGAGGATGCTGCAAAGATTATCAACGGCGGTCCTATGATGGGCAAGGCCATTGCAAATCTGGACGCTCCTACTCTAAAAGGATCTTCGTCAATCTTGTATCTTACAGAGGCTCAGACTAAAAGACATGAAGAGGGAAACTGCATACGTTGCGCAAAATGCGTCAGTGCCTGTCCAATGGGACTTGAGCCTTATATCTTAAATAAGATGTATCGCGCGGGAGATATGGACGGCTTGGAAGATCACAAGATTTATGACTGTATTGAGTGCGGCTGCTGTCAGTTTACATGTCCGGCCTATATTCCGCTTTTGGATTCAGTCAGATTAGGCAAGGCGGCAGTGATGAAAATCATGAAGAGCCGTCCCAAAAAGTAACTGTCCGGAACATTATAAATAATTAGAAATTAAATATTTATCGCGACAGTAAATTTTGAGAAAAATTAAAAAATAATAATAATAATGAATAAACTGATTGTATCCGGTGCCCCTCACGTTCACGGGAGGGAAAACACCAAGAGACTGATGCTGGACGTCATCATTGCACTGATGCCGGCTGTCCTTGTCTCTATATACTTCTTTGGTTTGTCCGCAATCAAGCTTGTCCTTATTAGTGTAGTGGCCTGTGTACTAGTTGAATATCTGATTCAGAAATTCATGTTTAAAGGGCCGCTGACTATTTGCGATTTGTCAGCTGTGGTTACGGGCGTTTTGCTGGCTCTTAACTTGCCTGTCTGCTCACCTTGGTGGATGATTCTTATTGGTGCCGTTGTTGCCATTGGAATAGCCAAGATGACTTTTGGCGGACTTGGTCAAAATTTCTTTAACCCCGCACTTGTTGCCCGTGTTGTTTTACTTGTTTCATTTCCTGTTCTTATGACCGGAGCGGCATTTCACGCACCTGAAAGCGGTTACCTTTTTGGCAATCAGCAGACAGTCTCAACGGCAATGGATGCAACATCCGGAGCAACTCCGCTAGCCTATGTAAAAGAGCAACTTGCAAAGCCTGAGGTTCAGGCTCAATTGAATAACGGAGCTACTATTAAACAAGTTCTTTTGGACAAAGATCCCAATCTTTCTTACGGACAAATGTTGTGGGGAAGAATTGGAGGAAGTTCCGGAGAGGCTTGCGCCTTGGCTTTGATTCTTGGATTTATTTATCTGCTTTTCAGAAGAGTAATCAAGCCTCATATCTCATTGTCAATTTTAATAACTGTATTTGTCTTCTCCGGGATTTTGTATTTGGCGGATCCTTCCAGATTTACAGATCCCGTATTTAATCTGCTGAGCGGAGGTTTACTTTTGGGCTCATTCTTTATGGCAACTGATTATGTTACCAGCCCAATGACTCCTAAAGGTATGATAATCTTTGGAGTAGGAATAGGAATTCTTACGGTTCTGATAAGGGAATTTGGTTCATATCCGGAGGGCGTTTCATTTGCCATTCTTATTATGAATGCAACAGTTCCCCTGATTAATAGAAGCGCAAGACCAAAGAGATTTGCGAAGGAGGCGCAGAAGAAATAATTATGGCAACACAATCTAATTTAAAAAATATGGCGCTTGTGCTCCTGTTTATCTGTCTTGGAGCATCAGCTGCAGTTGCAGTAGTTTATGCAGTCACAAAAGAGCCAATAGAATTGGCAGAGGCTGCAAAGGTGAATGACGCCATCAAACAGGTAGTTCCGGCTTGCAACAATGACGTTGCAAAAGACACATTGTCCATTACAGATCCAACGGTTTCTTCCAAAATGGATAAGGTTTATGTAGCAAAGAAAGACGGTCAGATAGTTGGCTATGCAATTCCTGTTACAACTACAAAAGGTTTTGGAGGTGCATTTAGTTTGATGGTTGGTTTTACTCCGGACGGTGCAGTTTATAATACCGCGGTAATTAACCATCAGGAAACCCCGGGACTTGGCGCTAAAATCACAGATCCTAATCAACCTTTCGTTAAACAATGGAAAGGGATGAATCTTGTAAACGGCAGTGTTAAAATTGCGGTTAAGAAAGACGGAGGAGATATTGATGCAATTACAGCTTCAACAATCTCATCAAGGGCGTTTTGCGATGCAATGCAACAGGCCGCAGACATATTCAACAGTATAAATTCAGAGAGTTCCGCTTCAGCTGCCGAGGCCGCTCCTGCAGATTCTTCTGCAGTTGCCGCTGATTCAACTGCTGTCGTAACAACTGCTGTCGCAACAACCGCTGCTGCAACAACTGCTGCAAAAGGAGTAAAAACTGTCGGGAATAAAAAATAGATTATCATGAATAAGTTTAAATTGATATTACAGGGAATCATAAAGAACAACCCAACATTTGTACATGTTCTTGGTATGTGCCCTACACTTGCAACCTCTACTTCCGCCCTTAACGGAATGGGAATGGGACTTGCAACAATGATAGTTCTTGCTTGCTCAAACATGGGAATATCTGCACTTGCTCCGCACATTCCGGACAAAGTAAGAATCCCTTGCTATATAGTTGTCATAGCCGCATTTGTGACTGTAGTTCAGTTCCTTATGCAGGCATACACACCTGCCCTTTATAAAACACTGGGAATTTATGTACCGCTAATTGTTGTAAACTGTATTGTCCTTGGACGTGCAGAAGCATACGCAAACAAAAATACGGTCATTGATTCATTATGTGACGGCGTTGGTGTCGGTCTTGGATTTACATTGTCACTGACATGCATCGGAATCGTAAGAGAGTTCCTTGGAAGTTTGTCCTTCATGAACATGAAATTGTTTGACGCAGACGGGATGTTGATCTTCATTCTTCCTGCAGGAGCATTTATTGTTCTTGGATATCTGATGGTTTTGTTCAATAGTGTCAAGAACGGTAAAAAGGCTAATGCTTAAGATATTACGTAAATGAATATAAACTCGCGCACATTTGTGAGATTAAAAAAAAGAAAAAATTATGCAGTATTTATTTATAATAATTTCAGCAGTATTCGTTAACAACGTAATACTTTCTCAGTTCCTGGGAATATGTCCGTTCCTTGGAGTATCCAAGAAAATTTCCACCGCAGTCGGAATGTCCGCAGCGCTTTGCTTTGTAATGGGACTTTCCACTTTGGTTACATATTTGATTCAATATCATATCCTTATAAATACATGGTTCGGACAGCAGATAGATATTACTTTTATGCAGACAATTGTCTTCATTCTTGTAATTGCTGCGCTTGTTCAAATGGTAGAAATCATTCTTAAGAAAATCAACCCGGTACTTTATCAGGCTCTTGGAATTTATCTTCCATTGATTACCACCAACTGTGCAGTACTTGGAGTTGCAATTATTGTAGTGACCAAAGAGTTTACTTTTGGTGCCGCACCTCACATGCTAAATCTTGCCGAATCGGTAGTTTACGCAATGGCGCTTGCACTTGGCTTTGGTGTTGCAATCACTTTGTTTTCAGGAATAAGAGAGCAGATGGAACTAAACGACGTTCCAAAAGCTTTCCGCGGAACTCCAATTGCGTTGATCACCGCCGGCATGCTTGCTCTTGCATTTATGGGCTTCTCCGGAATGGTTAAGTAGGAGTATAAATCTTAAAAAAAACTCCGGGGATTTTCTCCGGAGTTTTTTTTGCGACGCAGGGGAGAGCAGCCGGATTTTTTAAAAAATTTTAGAGTTGGAAAGTTGAAATTCATTATGTACTTTTGAGTTGTTATGGAACAGAAGAAGAAGCTCATATCACAAATAATCACGACAGTTGAGATTGAGGCACTTATGCGCGAAGGACTCAATGAAGAGGCTTATAATCAAGTAAATGCATTGTTAGAAAGGGAACCCAAGAATGCTTATGCCTGGTATCTTCTTGGCGGACTTTATCGCCGGCAGCAAATGTGGGGAGAAGCAATTAACGCCTACACAAAGGCCAAGATGCTGGAACCTGACGGTCCCGCAGATGCGGCTATCAATTCCATTTATGAAATTCTCAACTTCAGAAATACGGATATGATGAATCCGTGACCCGAAAATCAAATCAATTCAAATTATATGACAACCAACAAGTTTTTTACAATTGTTTGCGTGGCGGCGACGTTGAGTT
>JAQWEK010000110.1 GCA_028704975.1 Bacteroidales bacterium
ACACTCCGCTGATTACGGAGTCCGATTGCGAGGGTGCAGGAGAAATGTTCCAGGTTACTACAATGGATTTGAATAATATCCCCAAGACCAAGGAGGGCAAAGTAAATTTTGAAGATGATTTCTTTGGTAAGCAAACTGCTCTTACGGTTAGCGGTCAGCTTGAGGGAGAGCTTGGCGCTACCGCACTTGGGAAAATTTACACTTTTGGTCCGACTTTCCGTGCGGAGAATTCAAATACGCCAAGACACCTTGCAGAGTTTTGGATGATTGAGCCGGAGATGGCATTCTATGATATCAATGATAACATGGAGCTTGCGGAAGATTTTATCAAACATCTTGTTCAGTATGCTTTGGATAATTGTGCTGAGGATTTGCAATTCTTGAACGACATGTTTGACAAGGGCTTGATTGAGCGTCTTAAAGGTGTGGTTAACACCAAGTTCCAGAGACTTGAATACACGGACGGGATTGATATTCTTATGAATAGCGGGAAGAAATTTGAGTATCCGGTTAGCTGGGGAATAGATTTGCAGAGCGAACATGAGAGATATCTGGTAGAGGAATATTTTAAGAAACCGGTAATAGTTACAGGTTATCCTAAGGATATTAAGGCATTCTATATGAAGCAAAATGACGACGGCAAAACCGTTAAAGCAATGGATGTTTTATTCCCTAAAATTGGAGAAATTATTGGAGGTTCAGAGAGGGAAGCTTCTTATGAAAAACTGATGAACAGAATTAATGAACTTAAGATGGATACCAAGAATTTATGGTGGTACATAGATACCAGAAAATGGGGAACTTGTCCTCACAGCGGTTTTGGTCTTGGCTTTGAAAGGTTGCTTTTGTTTGTTACCGGCATGGCCAACATCAGAGATGTGATACCGTTCCCGAGAACTCCTAAAAACGCTGATTTTTAGTCAATTAATATATCTGTCGCGATAGATAATAAAGTAAAAATATTATGTTAATCATTGGAATTGCCGGCGGAACCGGTTCCGGAAAAACAACGGTTGTAAACAAGTTAAAAAAATTATTGAAGCCGGAAGATGTAGTGGTCATCTCTCAAGATTCTTATTATAAGGATAGCAGCAATCTTACTCCGGAGGAAAAAGCTGTGCATAATTTTGATCATCCTAATTCCATTGATTTTGAGTTGCTTATTAGAGACATAAAAAGATTAAAGGAGGGGAAGAGTATAGAGGAGCCGGTTTATTCTTATGTTACCTGTTCCAGATCAACAACAGAAACTGTTCATATTGAGCCAGCTACGATTATTATTATTGAGGGCATTTTGATTTTCACTTGTGAGGAGCTGCGCAAATTGTTTGATATATTGGTGTTTGTGGATGCGGATGCGGATGACCGTTTGAGCAGAGTGATAAGAAGAGATACCCAAGAAAGAGGAAAAAATGTTGAGCAAGTTCTTAAGAGATATCAGGAAACCGTTAAGCCTATGCATCTCCAGTTTATTGAGCCAAGCAAGAGGTACGCAAATATTATTGTCCCGCAGGGAGGGCATAATACGGTGGCCATCAATATCTTAGTGGCCACAATTGAGAAGGCGCTAAAAGGGAAGATTGGATTAAAATAGCTTAAAGTTTTAAACTATAGAGTAAGCATTTTTTAAGAGATTGTGGAGGAGAAATTAAAAAATAATATTCACGAGCAAAAATCGGAGGAGCGATTGTATGAAGCCCGTGTCAAAAAGGGGAAACACATCGGTCTTTTTGCTACTGTCGCTTTTCATCTTGTTTTGTTAATTATTCTTCTTGCAATATCTATCCATACTGTTGTTACACAGGAGACTTCATTTGTGACAGATTCTGAGGGCAAACTGGCGCAGGAACAGACAGATGAGAAGATTCAGAAAGAAGAGGAAGTGAAAAATTTTGCAAAAAGCGAGCTTGCAGAACAGCTTGCCGGACGTTCGGTGCAAGAGTATAAGAGCATACCTGTTCAAAGAAGCGGAAGTTCTTTAAAAGATGACCGCAACAGCAATATAAAGGAACTTTATAAAGAGGCGGCTGATGTACAGAAAAAAGTCAAAGATGCAAAGAAATATGATATTCAGCCGGAAGGAACGGATAATGTTCCAAATGCCGCTCCGGTGAAAAAGTCTGATGCTAAGCCATATAAGGGACCTTCCGTTTTATCCTGGACGTTAGACGGGCGCAATGCCTTTTCTCTTCCCATTCCGGTCTATAAATGTCAGGGAGGGGGAGATGTCAGTGTTAGAATTTCTGTTGGTAGAAACGGATATGTTACAAGTGCTCAAATAATTGAGAGTTCTTCCGTTTCAGACGGATGCATCCTTGCTGCGGCTCTTAACGCAGCAAAACGCTCCCGTTTTTCCGCATCGGAAACAGCGCCGAATCCTCAAGTGGGCGAAATCGTCTATCGCTTTATTGCTCAGTAGATTAATCTTGTTAAGCAGAGTGCTATTGTTTAGGCAGAGTTTGCTGCCATTTCCATGCAGACTTTAATACTTCTCCTATTGGAGTTGCAGCCTTCCAGCCAAGTTCTTTTTTTGCTTTGGACGGGTCAGCCCAAACTTGTTCAACATCACCTGTTCGGCGCGGAGCAATTACATAATTTAACTTAACTCCAGTTGCCTTAATAAAGCCCTTAACAAGCTGAAGTACAGAAAGTCCCTTGCCTGTTCCAAGATTATAGACAAACCATCTTCCGCTGGCTTCTGCTGCGGGATAAGGTGAATCTTTTGCAACAACTGTTTTTTTCACGACGGTTTTCTCTGCAGCGGACTCCTCTCCAAGAAGTTTATCAAGCGCCTTTACGTGCGCTTTTGCCAAATCAACAACATATATGTAATCCCTTATGCATGAGCCGTCGGGAGTATTATAGTCATCTCCAAAAACGTTAAGATGGTCTCTGATTCCGGCAGCCGTCTGGGTGATAAACGGGACAAGGTTCATAGGAACTCCGTTTGGAAGTTCTCCGATATATGCCGTAGGATGCGCACCTATGGGATTGAAATATCTTAGAGCACAGACTTTTAGCTTAGGGAAAGCCACTATGCTGTCTGATAAAATATCCTCCGCCATTTGTTTTGATTTTCCGTAAGGAGACGGCGATTTTATAAGCGGGGCGGTTTCCGGAATTGGAAGATATTTCTTAGCCGGCTGTCCATAAACCGTGCAAGATGAGGAGAATACAATATTTGGTTGTTTTGCTTTTTTATTAATCAAATCAATTAAGTTTAGCAGAGAAACAATGTTGTTGCGATAATATAGCAACGGTTTCTCAATACTTTCTCCAACCGCTTTGCATGCTGCAAAATGAATAGCCCCAACTATATCGGGATATTTTACAAATACATTTTCAAAAGCCTTATAATCAGAGCAATCAATTTCTTCAAATTTAATGTTGAATCCAACGATTTTCTTAATTCCGTCAAGCACCTTTGCCGTAGAATTGTAAAAATTGTCTACGCCAACCACATCATAACCGGCATTAATAAGTTCAACTACGGTGTGAGAGCCAATGTATCCGGTGGCTCCGGTAATTAAAATAAGACCTTTATTTTTCATAACTTTTTAATTTAATACTTGTCTGCTACCCTTGCTGCGCGCGCAAATTTACACTTTTATGGCTTAAAAATTGGCTTTTTTGCCCCTATAGTTAAGAAAAAATAAAGATTTAAAGCGGAATTTGATACAATGGCGCATTTTATTCATACCTTAGCGGAACATTTTTAACCAATTAATTTTTTTACAATGAAAGAAGGAACAGTAAAATTCTTCAATTCTGAGAAGGGGTTTGGTTTTATAATCCCTACAGACGGTACCGAAGACATCTTCGTACACAGAACAGGCCTTAAAGAAGGCGTTAGACTTACCGAGGGTGACAAGGTAAACTATGATGAGGCGCAAGGCAAGAAGGGAATGAACGCAGTTAATGTTGAGAAAATATAATACTACAGTATAATATTAGTTTCACTTTAATGAGTTTTAGAGCGTGCTGGAAAGCACGCTCTTTTTTTGCAGCTATAACTACAAGAGCAATAACCGGGAAACAGCAACAAAAGATTCTTCATATTTGTTGAAATGTATTAGTTATTCCCTTCTCTATTCTTTTCACCGCCTCTTCTTTGCCCATGAAATAAATTAAATCTGCTATTCCAAGGCCGCGGGTTGTTCCAGTAAAAAACAGGCGCATAGTATTCATTATACTTCCCATTTTCCATCCGTTCTCATTAATAAAGCCGGTTAGCATCCCTTCTATCTTATTGCAACATTGAGCTTTATACGCATCAATGTCTTCCGCCTTTTCCGCTCCCGACAGATAATCTTCAAATTGAGTTGCATTGATATGTTCTAGCATTTTCTCCATGCACGGTTTAATTTCCGGCTTGCAAAACTTTGAAATATCCTGTATATCGTAATTTACAGGAGGTATAAAAATTGATTTGCTTATGTCCCAAAAGTCATTCACAAAATGAGCAC
>JAQWEK010000111.1 GCA_028704975.1 Bacteroidales bacterium
CAAGCACAAAATCATACAATTTTGTAAACGTCTTAATTTTAACAATTTCCGTCCCCTTGATTTTAACGTTGAAGGTCTCTTCCATAAGGGCGACAAGGTCTACAAGACTAAGGCTGTCCAGATTAAGAGTTTTTTTAATGTCGGCGTCCGGGGTAATAACACTCTCCTCAACTTCAAATTCTTCCGCCAGAACACTTTTTGCTTTTGCTTCAATCTCTGATTTTGTCATCTCAATATTTTTTTAGATCAATTTGGTTTATTTTCTTCTAATTATAATTTGCTACAAATTCTTTAACACAAGCGTAGAATTTGTGCCGCCAAAGCCAAATGAATTTGAAATAAATATGTCAAAGTGTGCATCCAACCTTTTGGCAGGGATATTCAGCTTTTCAGAATCCTCATCCGGCGTTTCAAAATTAATATTTGCCCCAATGAAGTTATTCTTCATCATAAGTATAGAATATATCACTTCACTTGCACCCGCCATCCACATTTCATGTCCGGTTTGTGATTTAGTAGAAGTTACGGGAGGCATATGGTCACCAAAAACTTTGAAAATAGCTTTTGCCTCATTTTGGTCACCCACAAGTGTACTTGTAGCGTGAGCATTTATGTATCCTATCTCATTCTTCTGAATATTGGAACGCCTGATTGCCATCTCAAGAGAACGAACAGGACCATCTACATTGGGAACCGAGATATGGTCTCCGTTAGATGAAAAACCGTATCCCAAAACCTCCGCAATTATTGGAGCTCCGCGTTTTACGGCCGTTTCATAATCCTCAAGGATGACAGTTGCAGCTCCGCCTGAAGGGACTAATCCGTCGCGATTTTTATCAAAAGGACGGCTTGCCTTATCCGGCTCACTCTCTCTTTTTGAAAATGCGCTAATGCCGTCAAAACTGCAAACCGAATATGGATTCACCTCTTGCGCCCCTCCGCAAACTACCATATTCTGCAATCCGTCTCCAATTAACAAAGAGCCCAAACCTATTGCATGTGAGCCGCTTGCGCAAGCACCGGAAACCGTAAGATTCATCCCTTTAAACTTGAAAATACAAGAGAGATTCATTGTGACAGTGGAATTCATAGACTTAAAAATTCCGCCGCTTCCGATTCTTGTTGTATCTTTATGCTTACGCATAGTATCCACGCTTGTAATTACCGGTTCCGCACTAGAATCATTCCCGTATAAAAGGCCTACCTCATGCGTATCAAAATAATCTTGCTCAATCTTTGCAGATTTAAGAGCATCTGCTGTAGCACAATATGCATAAAGCGCCTCTTCAGGCATGTAAACCCTCTGGTTGCGGCTCAAAACTCCCTTAAGATTAGGGATTTCCAAGCGCCCGGTAAGCGCGGACAAAAAGCCCATCTCTTTACGTACGGGGTCAAAAATTATCCCGGATTTTCCATTGTACAAAGAATCCCTTACCTCATCAAGCGTCTTGCCAAGGCAGGAATAAATTCCCATTCCGGTTATTACAACTCTTCTTTTCATTTTTACTTTAACGCACTCCACAAATCATTCCCAAGTTCATTCCTCAAGTTTTTTGCGGCGCGCAATTTAGCACTTTTCCTGTTTTTATAAAAACGATATTCTCCTTTTAGACCAAAAATATAGACCCTATAGTACCATGCAAAGAGAGCAAAGAATGGAAGCAGGCACACATAAATTATTGCCATCACGACGGTGAACACTTTCCAAGCCAGTAAAAATGAAATCAAATAGAAAAACGGGATGGTTATTATTGCGCTGAATCCCAGAAAAAAAGATCCTTTTAACATTTGGTCATTCATTCTTTTTGCAAAAAGTGTTGGAATAATATAAATGAAGTATGCCGGCCATAAAGTAAAAATCCAAAACGGAAACAAAATCGCAAGAACAACACAACGTGCTATAAAATTGAATTTTATGGAATCAATTCCAAAAATTTTATTGTCATCTTTTAGAGACATTTTTGTTAAAGTCTTAAAGGAAATTTTCTCCTCCTGCAAAACTTTATTAAGTTCACGAGCCTTTGCAAAAATATTCTCCTTTGTGCTTGATGATGCCCCGCATTCTAAAACTGATGCTGAAGCATTTTCTCCCTTTACACCAATCGGCAAAGTCTCAAGCGCCTCTACCATCTGTTTATCCACCAGCAGTTTATCCGGAAGCTCCGCATAAGCCATAGAGTGTTTACGCGCATAATCATCACCATAATTTGTCCGTAGAAAATCTATTGCATCATAATTTTCCAGGTCCGTTATATTTAGCATTATCCCTTTGATTTGTGCTCTAACAAGCTCATTAACTTTCTTTTGTGCAGTGCACGGTTTAGCCTTATACAGTTCATAATAAGGTTTTAGGGAGATTGGTGTTCCAAACTTAATGAGCATGTCTCCCTGTATAGGGTAGTATCTTGAATAGTGGTTAGCGCACGGTAAAATAAATACGTCTTCCAGAAAATCTTTCTTCTTTGCAGCGTTGAAAGCCATTGTGATATAACCGCTTGAAAAGTCTCCAAGCCAGCGTTTATTCTGGTGTCTCACCTCAGGAAACAGCATAATCGCCTCTCCGCCGGCAACAAGATTTTCACACTCCTCAAATACATCTTTATTCTCATCAGCCGTTTCAGCCCCCTCATAATTAGCACTATTAATAAACAGCACTCCAAAATAACGCATAAAAGAGGAGAGATATTTATTCACTTTAAAAATATCCGACCCTGTAATAAAATGAATTTTCCTATTTGCATCTGTAAATGAAAGAAGGACTGCGATTGCATCCACCAAACAGTTTTGATGATTCTCAGCTATTATCAGAGGTGTCCCCTTACAAGGGATATTTTTGGTGTTCATGTAATATACACGTCTGAACATCAAATTATTGAAAGTAAAGCCAATAATCCACCTTATAGCTCTGTAAAAAAATCCTGTTTTTTTAATCACTTCTTCCATTACATATCGTGATTACTACCTGCATTTATTGTCTTTGTTAATGCTCTTTTTCTCAATGTTTTTATATGTTAACACTTTGGCTCGGCACCTTTATCTTTGTCCATTAAGCCCTCACTACTCCTCGTTGATCCACCGCTCAATGTCAAAAGTATCATTGAAAAAGAGTTCGGTCATCTGATTTACAATATCATGCCCGCAAGCGCTATTTGCAAAATATACAAACGTCTTTTTTTCTTTTGGAATGATAATGAACAGCGCTTTTGAATTCCCGTTATCTCCCCAATGCCAAAGAATTGTACCATGCCGCAGAGTCCTTTCCGTTCCAATTCCAAGACCCCATGCTATAGTACCCTTTTTGTCTATCTCCCTGATTTTTGGCGGATACTGAGTTGCAAGACCGCTGCATGGCGTAATCATCATTTTTAAAGTCTTTCTTTTTAAGCCTGTTCCATTCAACAGCACTCTCAGAAAATTTGAATAATCATGTGCGTTGGTCAATAATGTATATGCAACATTTTGCCTTGGAAATTTTCTAACCCCGCGGTTCTCACTCTCCCTGTTAAATGACGCAACTGCCATATTATCATATTGCGGCAGCCATCCATAAGAGGTATTAGGCATATCAAATTTGTCAAACACCTCTTCTTTTGCAATCTCCTGAATTGACTTTCCTTTTATTTTCTCGACGGCTCTTTGCAGGAATGCATATCCCTCTCCGGAGTAATCAAAAATTGAATCCACAGGAAAAATAAAATGAATTCTGCTAGCCGGCCATTCATCGGAAGATGGAGACTCCGCCCACTCTTCCAGCCCGGTACGATGCATCAAAACTAACCTGGCAGTAAGCTTCTTGGCCTTATCATTGTCAATAAAGCGGTCTATGTCGGTATAGTTATACAGCGGCTTGTCCAAGTCAATTTCTCCTCGGTCATACATCCTCAACACCACATATGCAAAAATCACTTTGCTCAAAGACGCCGCCTGAAAAACGGGAGTACTGCCGCCCGGTTTTGTTGCGCTCATATTCCCTACAACGCCGCTTTTGCTTACAAGCGGACGCCCGGACCTGCCATACTTTACATAAGAATAATTAATCAGCGGAATTTTTGCCTGTTCCCTGATTTGATTAACTCTCTCATTTAAATTGAAAGTGTTATCAACATTACTAATATTACCGTTGGTATCTTGCGCCCCAAGCAAAGCGGGCGCAAACAGCAATGCTGCAAGTATCATAATTATTGGCTTTTTCATACGTGCTGCAAATTTACGAAAAAGATGTCACTACTTTAGGACTTTTCTAGAACGCATGCCATGTTGCGCAATGGGTCCTATCAAAAAAGCGTTTGCAATAATTTGCAAACGCTTTTTTCAATTCGAGTGGACCCAGTAGGACTTGAACCTACGACCCCCTGATTATGAGTCAGGTGCTGCTAACCAACTGAGCTATGAGTCCATATCCAACGGCTAAGATGTTTTACTTTAGCGGGGACACTCTGCCACCGGA
>JAQWEK010000112.1 GCA_028704975.1 Bacteroidales bacterium
TCAGCATATGTAATGCGCTTTTGGGCAAAAATATCACACTCGTTATCATCGTCATGAAATGTGGTGACATACGACATGAATTCTTCTAGGTTCTTATATCGGTGGTCGCATATTGAAGTGTCAACAGAAATAACATCATGAAGATACAAACTGTCGAGACCTTCATAATTAAAATGGAATTTGGCAGAACTCCACTCGTAGACAAGCGGATCTGTACAAATCCCAGCTGATACTGGGTTATTTAGAATATACGCACACTTGTCAATCATGTGATTTTCAGTGTATTGCGGAGCACTTAAAAAAGGAGTGCCAAACAATTTTTCTGACAATTTGTATTTTTTGTTGTGCCAGCGGCTGTACTCCCGAAGGAAAACAGTCATCAATTTTGTCAGGCACTCTGTCTGAAGCATTAAATGACAATGATTTGTCATAATGCAAAACTCATAAAGTGTTGAATTATTCTCATATAAAGCTATTTGCAAAAATTTTAAAAGTGTAGTTTTGTCCTCATCATCATAAAATACTGCAAACTTTGCATTGCCGCGGAATGCTACATGCATAACTCCCTCCTGAACCCGTTTTCCCCTTTTCATATTTTTTTACAAATAAATAGCGACAACCAAACAATTCCAACACATTTGATATAATTAGCGGAATTGTTTCTTCTTCTTCTTCACTTCAGGATAAAAAAATGACGCCGTCATTAATTAAAGACGGCGTCACATTTAAGTTTCTCATTAACTAAAACTGGAAGTAGATGAAAGGCTGGATCTGGCTGCTCTTGGTTTGGATTACGATGTAGATGATAACAATCATTACCAACGCTTTGAACCATAGCGGAGTGGCGGTGAAACGGGCCTGAAGTTTATCGGTCAGGCGATCCGGTATATAGTGCAAAGCGTAGCCTAACAGTATGAGTACCATAACTTTCCAGTAGCCTACAATGAGCTGTGGCAAGATTGCGGCGTGGAAAGCGGTGAAGATGCGGTCAAGGATTGTGAAGGCGGTGTGCATGTCATGTGCGCGAAAGAATATCCAGCAGAAGCACACAAAGTTGAATGTCAGGAAGATATTAATGAAACGTCTTAAGCGGCTGACCGGCTGTATGTTGCTGTTGTTTATGTGCGTTGTTGTGCCTTTCTGTACTGAGGCGCTTACAGTCCGGTGTTTTCCGTCGCGACCTATAATACTTTTCCAAACCTTATTGACGGCAAGCGCTACGCCATGCATGCTGCCCCACAGTATAAAATTCCATGAGGCACCGTGCCACAAACCACATAAGAACATGGTTAACAGTAGGTTAATGTATTGCCTTATTTTTCCTTTCCGGTTGCCGCCAAGCGAAATGTAAACATAATCGCGCATCCAAGTTGACAAAGAAATGTGCCATCTGTGCCAGAAATCTGTGACTGACACTGATTTATACGGGTTGTTGAAGTTTATGTTAAAGTGGAATCCGAGCAGCAGCGCAATGCCGATTGCCATGTCCGAGTATCCGGAAAAATCACAGTAAATTTGCAGCGCGTAACCGTATGTCGCAAGCAGGTTCTCAACGCCGGAAAATAATGTGGGTGAGTCAAATACGCGGTCCACAAAGTTGATGCTGATGTAGTCCGAAATAACCGCTTTTTTGAACAATCCGCCCGCAATCAGAAACAGCGCAGTACCAATCATCTTGTCTGTAACTACCGGCTTTTTACGTATTTGCGGAATAAAATCTTTTGCCCTCACAATAGGTCCCGCAACCAGCTGCGGGAAGAAAGAGACATAAAACGCGTAGTCCAGCAGGTTGTGCAGCGGCTTAATCTCTCCTCTGTAAATATCTATGGTATAGCTTAATGATTGGAATGTAAAGAAGGATATCCCGACGGGCAAGAATATGTCTTTTGGCTGAAAATTGCCTCCAATCAGATTGGAAAAAATCTCTCCAAAAAAGTTGGTGTATTTAAAATATGTCAGCAGTCCAAGATTTATACAGATGCTGAGTGTAACAAGCAGGGTCCTATAAGTACGTTTGTGCCCAATTTGTTCCATTGCATAACCGATGCAAAAGTCTGACGTTGTGACCAGTGCAAGGAGCCAGAAGTAAAGTCCGCTGGATTTGTAATAAAAATAATAGGAGAACAGCACCACAAAAATCAGCCTTCCGGTCTGCTGTTTGCGGAGCAAATAATAGATGATAATAAATGCCGCAAACAACCACAAAAACAGCCCGCTGCTGAAAATTAGCGGCGCCTGTGCGCTGTATGTCAGCACATCTTTCAACTTTGATATATCTATACTACTCAACATTTCTTCAAACTTGTCATCTAATATGAAATTGTCATATACAAATACAACACAGTTACATCTACAATAACGCTGTCATACCCGATATGACATTGTCATTTATTGTACTCTTTTATTAACGCGCAATACAGCAATTGTCCCTGGAGCGTGTAACCTTCCGGTATGAAGTGGACGTGGTCTGCCCGCATGAGGCCGGCAGATGTCCAGTTGCGGCAAGCGCTTTCACGGCCGCCGGATATGGTGTATAAGTCCCAGTAGGCTAAGTTGTTGTCTTTTGCGTATTTTACTATTGTTGCAGCGCACGGGGCATTGAAAGGATTCTCTGAATACGTTGTGCGAGTGCGCGTTACTGTCTTGTAACGGCGGCTTTTTCTGCCGTGTTTTGAATGTCTGCCGTTGCTGACAAGCACTCTTGTTTTGTAGCTTGTCCGGTGCGCTTTGTAGCATCCGGTTGGAGTTGTAAGCAACAGCGGCGTTCCGGGAAATGCCTCATTAAGAGCCTTTACCAAAGCGTCAATTTGTTTATAATGCTCATCCGCATTGTAATATCTGCCATAGCTCTCATTGGTGCCAAAGGACAAAATTATCAAATCGGGCTTGTGATGTTTTGCAATTATATCACCGTGAAAAATCTGATTATCAGACTTCTTGTCGCCGACAGATTTGTCTTCAGTTCCGTTATCTTTTATTTCAAACGGACTGCCTCCCGATTGTGCAAGCAACGGATTGTCCTCTTGCTCTGAAGTATAAGTACATATTTGCTGCATAGTTCTGGAATTAAGGTAAGAATTACAAGTAGCTCCGTTAATTCCAAAATCCCTGTAAACTATTGAACCAAAGCATTCTGCAAGCATGTCCTTGACGGTACGAGGATAGACATGTCCGCGTATATGACTGTCCCCAATGTGAAGAACGCGCAGAGTGTCTTTGGGTTCAGACGTATAGCGGCTGATTTCCAATATATTGTTAGATAGTTGAGCTTTTCTGATTTTACGCAGTTTTTTAAAAACCGTGGCAAGCGAATTGCTCTCATCATGCAGAATATTTTCTCCCATCCCTCTGAATGTCTTTGGAATATCCACAATCGGCACCACAACTTTGAGTTCGTCCTTCTTAGTTAAAATTCCGGCTGAAACAGCATTCGCGTATATCTTTACGCTTATGCAAACAAGTGCAACACAGACTATTATAAGTCCTGTCGTGAGTAAAATGTGTTTGTACCTTTGCATAAATTTTATTTTTTTGCGGTTTGAATTTTTCTACTTCCCTTCCATCAATGCGTTGAAAAGTTTTTTAGCTATCATTTTGCCTCCGCGATAGTTTATGTGAGTATAGTCTAAATTTGCCAAAGGCGGCTTGTTTTCAACCATTTTGACCATGCTGCCTTCTCCTCCCATTGCCTCAAAAGTATTCCAAAAGGCTATGCCGGATTTTTTTGCCATAATGTTCTGAGTGTCCAGCAACAGCTTTATTCCCGGCATTGTACGTATAGAACCATCTTCCATCCTGTGCCCTCTGTCGCTGACGCCAAGAAGTAAAATTGACGTATTGGGAAAACATTTTTTCAGATAGCTTATTGTTTTTAAGAATCCGGATTCGTACCATACATAATTTTTTGACCCCGGACTTGCCACGTTCAATCCGAATTCCAAAATGATTAAATCATAATGTCTTACAGAGTTGAAAGATGCCAGCGTTCTGTATGGAACGGCATGAATTCTTGTACCGGAACTTCCTCTCAAAGAGAAATTATCTACGGTCACCCCGTTGCTGCCGTCCATTGAAACTCCGTAAAAAACAGATTTATTTGCCTGATTTACAATCCATTTTACGCTTCCAATTCGGCCGTCAACATGCAATGTTTGCATAGCGCCCGATGCCGGAACGTTAAAGAATTGTTCGGTTGCATTATTGATTTTTGCCGATATCTTTGCTCCGTATTTGCTTGTAAAATAGATTGTTGAGCGGCTGCATGTATCCAGATGAGATGCAAACTTTTTCTGTCCGCGTAGAAATACGTAGGCTCCATTTTCCGGTTCCGCATAATGTCCTGAAATTCCTAGTTTTGTACGGTCATAACCCTTGATGTCCATTGCCGAGTGGTCTGTGAAACCGTCAGATTTTTGCTTGACAGTGGGACGCGGCGCATCCGCAAG
>JAQWEK010000113.1 GCA_028704975.1 Bacteroidales bacterium
ACCAATACACTCTAACAATTAAAAGCATCAGCGGTAAAAAAAGCACGCGCGATGCGCTTAAACAATTCCTTGCAGATAAGGGGATTCCGTCTATGATATACTATCCGCTTCCTCTGCAAAAACAAGAAGCGTTTAAAAAGATTTCAAAACGAGGAACATCTCTTGATGTATCTGCGCAGTTGGCAGACTCCGTTCTCTCTCTGCCTATTCATACAGAAATCACTCACAAAGAACAAGATGCGGTAATAAAAGCTGTTAAAGAGTTTTACTCTTTGTAAAATACCGTACTTTTTTACCACCCAAACGGATGTTCAGCAAGCGGCAATTTTGCAAGAGGATGGTAATCTCCCTTTAGCCCTATAGGTTCTGCATGTCTGATATCATAAACTGTTTGTATACAGTTCTTTGCCTCACCTATCCTAAAGCCGCTCCCGTTAAGAATATTTTTATAGCTCTTAGTGTGAAGTTCCGTGAAGCCTTTGCTAAATTCAAATTCACTGCCGTCAATTGTGACACTTCTATAAGTTTTCTTCTCGCCTTGCACGGCATTAGCTGGAAGCGTAGCTGCGTTAATACTTAAAAAGTAACGTACCCTTGCACGCTTAAGTTCCAAAAGACCTGCGACTCTATCGTGAGTTTTAACATGTACAATACTGTTTTGAACAGGACCAAAGATCCATTGCAACATATCGTACAGGTGTATGCCTATATTTGTTGCAAGACCTCCGCTCTTGGCCTCATCTCCTTTCCAGCTTGCATAATACCATAAGCCCCTGGATGTTATATAAGTTAGATCAACATCATAGATTTTATCTTTTGGTCCCTCCTCAATTTTTTTCTTAAGCGCAACAATGGAATCATGTAAACGCAATTGCAAAATTGTAAAGGCCTTATGTCCCGTTTCTTTCTCCAGCCTTTCCAAATCCTCTAAATTCCACGGATTTAGAACAACAGGCTTTTCACATATAACATCCATTCCGTGTTCCAGGCCATAACGAATAAAAGAATCATGTGTGAAATTTGGGGTGCAGATGGAGAGATACTGTATGTGATTTTCCGTGTTTCTTAATTTTGAAATATGACGCTCAAACAATTCCTGTTCCGTGAAAAAAGAGGCATCCGGGAACGAGCTATCCAAACGTCCCACACTGTCAAATTTATCATAGGCTACTTCCAGATTATTTCCCGTATCATGAATTGCGGTCAAATGACGGGGTGCTATATATCCCGCTACCCCTATTAAAGCAAAATTTTTCATAAAAAAGTAATGAATATTTGATTTCTTTTGTTACTCGCTCAAAGATAATTCTTTTTAAGCATTTAACGTTCCTGTTTTTTTATGAAATACACAACAAGGTCCGTGACTTTAAAAACAATGCATCTTTATAAGAGTACTGTAACGATTTTTCTTTTTAGTCCCGACAGTTTTAAATTAGTTTATGAAACAATGTCTTTGAGATATTTGCGGGCGTTGTTAATTTTTTTGTTCACAACATTTGGAATTGCACTTATAAAACAACATCAAATCTTCATAAATTGCAACCAGATTTCCCGTACATCGCGGACAAAGATGTGCGGAGTTTTTTTGCACACATAAATTATGAAAACCTACACATACGAAGAAGCAATTCAAGAAAGTCAACGCTATTTTAAAGGTGATGATCTGGCAGCAAATGTCTGGGTTAATAAATATGCCATGAAAGATTCTTTTGGCAATTTGTATGAATGCAATCCGGACCAGATGCATCACAGAATTGCAAAAGAATTTGCGCGCATAGAGAAGAAATATCCCAATCCCATGACGGAAGAGGAGATTTATGATCTTATTAAGGATTTTAAGTATGTGATTCCGCAGGGAAGCCCAATGAGCGGCATAGGTAATCATTTTCAGATAGTTTCATTGAGCAACTGCTTTGTAATAGGACATGATGAACCCGCAGACAGTTACGGCGGAATTATGAAAATTGATGAAGAGCAAGTGCAGCTTATGAAAAGGCGCGGAGGCGTAGGACATGACTTATCTCATATTCGCCCAAAGGGAAGCGCGGTGCTAAACAGCGCGCTGACCTCTACCGGAGTTGTTCCGTTCATGGAGAGATACTCTAATTCCACACGTGAAGTCGCACAAGACGGAAGGCGCGGAGCACTAATGCTTTCTATCTCCATAAAACACCCCGATTCAGAGAGTTTCATTGATGCAAAACTAGAAGAAGGCAAAGTAACCGGCGCAAATGTTTCAGTTAAGATTGATGATGACTTTATGCGCGCCGCAATTGAGGGTAAAACGTACAAGCAACAATATCCTATAGATTCTGCGGCTCCCAAAGTTGTGAAAGAAATATCGGCATCCGCCCTTTGGAAAAAAATAATTTTCAATGCATGGAAGAGTGCAGAGCCGGGCGTGCTGTTTTGGGATACAATAATAAAAGAATCCGTGGCAGATTGTTATGCGGATCTTGGATACAAAACCGTAAGTACAAATCCGTGCGGAGAAATACCCTTGTGCCCTTATGATTCCTGCCGGTTAATTGCAATGAATCTCTATTCTTATGTTGACGACCCTTTTACAGAGAGAGCAAGATTTAACAGCGCAAAATTCAGAGAACATGTAGGAAAAGCAATGCGTTTGATGGATGATTTACTGGATTTGGAGATAGAGAAAATTGACGGCATTCTTGCAAAAATTCACAAAGATCCGGAGGCTCAGGACATAAAGAGAACAGAGATTGAATTATGGGAAAAGATTAAGGCTAAATCTAAAGGAGGACGCCGTACCGGTTTGGGAATCACCGCAGAAGGAGATATGCTGGCAGCGCTTGGATTAAGATACGGTTCTGATGAAGCAACCTCTTTTGCTGTTGAAACGCAAAAAACTTTGGCAATTGAAGCATATCGTTCTTCCGTAAATATGGCAACGGAAAGAGGAGCATTCCCAATTTATGACTCAAAGAGAGAGGCCAATAACCCGATGATTCTTAGAATCAAAGCCGCAGAACCCGCACTTTACAAAAAAATGGTATCTGTCGGGAGGAGAAATATATCAATGCTTACTATTGCCCCAACCGGAACGGTCAGCATTATGACACAGACTACCAGTGGAATAGAGCCGGTGTTCAAACCATATTACATCAGGCGTAAAAAAGTTAATCCTTCTGACCAAAATGCAGTGATTACTTTCCGCGACGATATTGGAGACTGTTGGGAGGAGTATTATGTTTTCCACCCAAAATTTGTTTATTGGTGTAGCCTGCAAGGAATTGATATTGACAAAGTTAAGAAGATAAAAGCTTCTGAGTTGGATGCGCTTGTTGCAAAATCTCCGTACAATCTTTCATCATCAAAAGATATAGACTGGGTTGCAAAAGTAAAGATGCAGGGTGCCATGCAGAAATGGGTTGACCACTCTATTTCCGTTACCGTTAATCTCCCGACAGATATCACAGAATCCGTTGTAGCCGAGGTATATAAAGCGGCATGGGAAGCGGGCTGCAAAGGCGTAACGGTTTACAGAGAGGGCTCAAGAAATGATGTGCTTGTCTCCACAACAAAAACGCCAAAAGAAGCCGCCATCAAACCAAAAGAGCGTCCAAAATCTTTAGAGGCTATTGTTATAAGATTCTTAAACGGACAGGAGCATTGGATTGCTCTTGTTGGACTTATGAACGGAACGCCTTATGAAATCTTTACCGGACTTTTGGATGAAGATTCACGTTCTATTCCAAAGAGCGTGGACAAGGGATTCATTGTAAAAGAGAAAGATCCAAAGACGGGAACCAGCAGATATGACTTCCAATTTGTTGATAAATACGGATATACAAACGTTGTAGGGGGTATTTCCCACATGTTTAACAAAGAGTACTGGAACTATGCTAAAATGATAAGCGGAGTTCTTAGAAACGGAATGCCAATTGTAGACGTCATCAATTTGATTAACGGTTTGCAGCTGGATTCAGACAATATCAACAACTGGAAGAACGGAGTTGAGCGCGCCCTTAAGAAATTTATTCCGGACGGAACAAAAGATGAGAGCGGCAAGAAGTGCAGCAAGTGCGGCAGCAACAATCTTGTATATCAGGAAGGTTGTCTGGTTTGCCTGAACTGCGGTTATTCTAAATGCGGTTAACGACTGGTTTACAATCCATTGTTGCTTGTAATATCAGACTGTATATTATAGATATTTATGATTTTATTTCCTGCGGCAAAAATAAATATCGGGCTATATGTTTACGGCGTCCGACCTGATGGTTTTCATAATTTGGAAACTGTCTTTTTTCCCGTTGGTCCGTTAAATAGTAATTTGCAAAGCGATATTCTTGAGATTGTTCCAGCCGCGGAGACAAAAATTTTTCAGACCGGAATTACATATCCGGGAACACCGGAAGACAATCTCTGCATAAAGGCATATAATCTTATGGCACAGGAATTTAAATTGCAGG
>JAQWEK010000020.1:0-1721 GCA_028704975.1 Bacteroidales bacterium
AGAAATTTACATGACACGGGGTCATAAAACACGATGTCCCGCCACCGCAATAACTTTATTATTAATATATTAGCAATGCACCACCTATTAGCGTCCTGTTCTATAACTCTTCCCCACTGTGATTGACAAACACCCACCATGCCCAAGCATCTATGAGCTCATTATCATCTGATTTCCATGCTTTTAGGTAAAGGGAGCGGACAACATCAAGCCATTTTAATGAGCGGGTTTCATGACTGTCTCCTGTGCCAACATTGATGATTTTTCCGTAAGAATTTTTTATACAGCAAACGCCTTGGGAATCCTTGGAACTTGCCGCAACTTGAAAATCTCCGGAACTTGCAACGCTTTGAGAATCCTTGGAACTTCCAGCAACTTGAACATCCCCGGAACTTGCCGCAACTTGAACATCTCCGGGACCTGCAACGCCTTGAGAATCTCCGGAACTTGTCGCAAAATTGGAATCTTTGGATTTGAACGCATCTTTATAGTTAGTTACTCCGTTGTATTCATAGTACATCTCACGGGTAGTGCTGGAAATTCTGGCAAAGCGGCCGGAGTATGGTTTCAACTGTGAGTTGTCCAACTTCAAATAATATTCAAGCATGGCATCCGTGCACCACTTTAAGGTAGAATCTGTCGCAACCATTTTATGGTCTGCCACATAGACAGTTACGCCATCTTTAAAAACGTATGGCTCATAGTAGCCGCGGGTGTACATGTCTTCATACACAACTCCGCGCACGGCAAATTGTCCGCCGTTTTGCGACATGATATAGTTCAACAGCTTCTGAGTGTTCTTGTAATCAAGGTTTTGTACGGCCCTCCAGCAAGCGGAAATTGTCCAGCGCGCAAGCTTCTGAGCATCAGGCATCAGCAGCATCACCCTGCCCTTCTTGTCAGCACGAGTCTTAACATCTGAACGCATATAATAAGTATATAACTTCACGGGGTATCCCTCATATCCGGGCACATCCGTTACCGTCTTCTCCAGCTCCTGTGCCATGTACGCTGAGTTCAGCACTTTCTGGCAGCGCGCCACAAGCACAGCCATACTGTCTTTAACATATTGTTTGACAGCTTTTTGTTTGAACACATTCACTCTCCTGGCATCTTTAAGTGTCCATATCTTTTTCTCACCGCTCTGTTGAAGTTTTGCTGCAGTGTTTTCTTTTTTATTCCCGACAGTTTGCACATTTGATTGATTTGGCACAGTTTGCTGATTTAATTGACCTGATACAGCATGCGCATTTGATTGGCTTGGCATGGCACGTACATTTAACTGTTTATCAACTTGTTGCGCATTTAAAGCGAATACAGGACAACAAAGCATTAAAGAGGATGAAATTGCAACTAACATCTTCCAGGAAATTTTTATCAAGCTTAACTTATTATGCATATTAATAATTATAAGACTATTGGCATTAAAGACGCGACACATATTTGTGCCCCCCAGCGGAATCGAACCGCTACCGCGAGAACCGGAATCTCGAATTCTATCCATTAGACTAGGGGGGCGGAGTGCTGCCGGAACTCAAGAAGCCGGCCGTATGGCACGATCTGCAGAGCAGTACCGCGCGGCAGGCAAAGTTATATATTTTATTTATCTTTGTCAGACCTCAGTAATGAGCATTTTTAAACTTAATAAGATTCTCATAGCAGACAAAGAGATATTTCTTAAAAAAAAGAGTGAAAAAATATCGAGTAAAAGAATTTAAAAA
>JAQWEK010000020.1:1821-4209 GCA_028704975.1 Bacteroidales bacterium
AAAAACTGTCGAGAAAAAAATAAAAATATGAAAGCATACGTTTTCCCCGGACAAGGGGCACAATTTACAGGAATGGGATTGGAACTGTATAACAGTAATCCGCTGGCCAAGAAACTGTTTGATGAGTCAAATGATATTCTGGGGTTCAATCTTGTGGACATTATGTTCAATGGAACCGCGGAAGAGCTTAAGCAGACAAAGGTTACGCAGCCCGCAATTTTTGTTCATTCTGTTGCTCTTGCAAAATGCCTGGAAGATTTTAAGCCCGATATGGTTGCTGGTCATTCACTCGGAGAATTTTCTGCGCTGACCGCAGCCGGCGGCTTGAGCTTTGAGGAAGGACTTCGGCTGGTTGCAAAACGTGCATTTGCAATGCAGAAAGCATGTGAGCTTAAGCCATCTACAATGGCTGCCGTTCTTGGAATGGATGATGCAAAGATTGAAGAGATTTGCAAACAGACTCCCGGAATTGTTGTAGCGGCAAACTACAACTCTCACGGGCAAGTTGTCATAAGCGGTGAAATTGAGGCAGTTGCAAAGGCCGGCGAAGCCATGAAAGCAGCTGGTGCAAAACGCGTTGTTCCATTGGTAGTTGGAGGCGCATTCCACTCACCTTGCATGGAGCCTGCGCGCGTAGAACTTGCAGAAGCAATTGAGAAAGCACAAATCAGCAAGCCTGTATGTCCTGTATACCAGAATGTTGATGCACAGCCGCACTCAGACCCTGCAGAAATCAAAAAGAACTTGCTAATCCAGCTTACCCATCCGGTACGCTGGGCTCAGATAGTTGAGAACATGATCAAAGACGGCGCCAATGAATTTGTAGAGCTTGGTCCCGGCTCCGTCCTTCAAGGACTTGTAAAGAAACTTGCACCGGAAGGCACAATCATATCCGGAAAACAATAAATTTTAAATAAAAGACGCCGTTATTAATTAAAGACAGCGTCACACTTTTAAAGACCTTGTACTTTTTGAAAATAGGAGTAATCATATCTACATACAATAACCCGGAGTGGCTGGAGAAAACTTTGTGGGGCTATCTTAACCAGACAAGGCAGGCAGATGAAATTTTGATTGCGGATGACGGTAGCCGGGATGAGACTCGGCAGCTTATTGAAAGTTTTAAAGGCACCCTTCCAATCAAGCATATCTGGCAGGAAGACAGGGGATTTCAAAAGTCAAAAATTTTAAACAAAGCGCTGGTTGCGGCCGACGCAGAGTACTTGATTTTCACAGACCAGGACTGCGTGCCGCGCAAAGATTTCATTGCAACTCATGAGCGTTATGCAGAGAAAAACTACATACTGTCGGGAGGATACCTAAGACTCCCGATGGATATCAGCAAGCGGCTCGGCCGCGCAGATGTAGAATCGGGCAACGCCTTCAGGTACAAATGGCTCAGGGCGCAAGGGCTCAAGTGGAACTTCAAGTGTACCAAGCTGATACAGTGTCCCTCTTTCTGCAAGTTCATGAATTTTATCACTCCCGCAAAGGCAACATGGAATGGATGCAATGCATCCGGATGGAGAGCAGATATGCTTGCCATCAACGGCTATAATGAGGAGATGCATTACGGCGGACAAGACAGGGAATTTGGAGAGAGGCTCTTTAATATGAGAATTAAATCCAAGCAGATACGTTATTCGGCAATTCTGCTTCACCTGGACCATAAGCGTCCTTACAAAACGCCGGAGACGCTGAAACATAACAGGGAAATCCGCAACAACACAAAGCTCAATCACATAATCCAAACTCCCAACGGAATTAATAAAATCCCATGTTCAACAAAATTCGAATAATTTTCTAATTGCTTACCTGCCACAAACGCGGCATCATCAATCATTTATTAAACTACAAATCTCTTATCAGCTTAAGCAGCCGCTCTTTAGTAAATGAATTTTTTACAATCTCCCTGTTGGAAATTTTCTCAGAAGCTGTCAGCGGAGTATCCAGTTGCTCTTGTGTAATTCCCTCCAGCTCAAAGACTTTCAGACCATGAGACAGCGCCCATTCATAAACCGGATTACGCTTGGAGAGAAAAACTTTTGTCCCCATAAAAAGAAATACCAGTATGTTCCCGACAGCTTCTTGCCGCCAATTGCCATACAAAGCTACACTTATGCTCATCTGCAATTTATTATACTCCCGCAGGGGCATAAAATCCAAAAGCGGACAGAATCTGTTGCCAAACAACTTTCGCCCTCCATAAAGCACGCATCTGACATAACGCTTTATACATGAATAACTTAACGGAACGTAAATTTTTCTTGTGCCAAGATTGAGAGCCGCAATTTTGCTCATTGCATAAAGATGATTATTGGACGCGGAGCCGGAGTTTCCGATTATAATATTCCCGCCTCCATTGCAGATGCTGCCATTACCGGCACT
>JAQWEK010000020.1:4309-18340 GCA_028704975.1 Bacteroidales bacterium
GCTTTTATGCAAATCCTCCCCCAGAACAACATCCAAAGGATAGTAGAAAAAATCTTTGCGGGGCTTGCATGCAAGAGACGGGTAATACTTAACAAGATAATCATAATCATTCTCGGTGGTATCCGTAACTATATAATCCACATACTTTTGCACAAACCGCACAATGATATTTGCAGAAAACTTTCTGTTTAACCTTCCGACAAATGCAAAAAAATTTCCAACGGAGGGATGCAATCCTGCAATTGAGAGAGAGTTAATATCATAAATTTTAAACCCGGCCGGCTCCAAAAGATTATTGTACAAATCAAGCCCCCAAATAATCCAATAGATTTTAACCCCGTCCGCTTTAAGACGCTTTAGGTTAAGACTACGCAATAGACTGATTTTCCGCTTATTTAAAAGATGAATATAAATTCTGTCGGGAGTTGAAAAATCTTCAATCCCCCGCAAAAACTCACCCCTGGAATATATACAGGGAGCTCCGTTAACACACTTGAAAGGATGGTGCAGTCTATTGGCTACCACAAAGATATTCTCTCCCGGGAATTGCTCCTCAAACATTTCAACCGTGCGGTTGATTATCTTTTCATCATTTACAAAGTGTAAAATCATAAGTCACAATCAAGCGTCAGCCGCCTGCGTAAGCATCTATATCATCGCCGCAGACAAATCTGCAACGCCAAGGGCGCTCTCCTTCAAATAACTAACAACAGCATCAGCCACACTTGTAACATCTTCCGCTGTCATAGAATTATAAAGAGGAAGCCTAAGCAAACAATCCGTATATCTGTCTGCCTGAGGCAGAACACTATTCCCCCACCCGTTTTTCACTGCAAAATCACTGTGATGCAAAGATAAATAGTGAAATGTTGCATGAATTCCGCGCACTGCCAAATAGTTAATTATCTCCGTGCGCTGTTCAATTGACCGACAAACAAGATAAAATATGTGCGCGTTATTGTAGGCATAAGTCGGCAAAGACGGAATACTTATCCCGTGACTATCCAAAATAGCATCATCTGAACCATACTTAAATGCCTTATAATAGGTTCTCCATAAGATTCTTCTCTGATGCTGTATTTCATCTATCTTTTGCAGTTGACCCCACAAGAAAGCGGCAGTACATTCAGAGGCAAGAAAAGATGAACCGTTCCCAACCCAACCATACTTGTTAACCTCCCCGCGGAAAAACTGGCTGCGGTTTGTCCCCTTTTCCCAAACAATCTCGGCATCTTTTTTAAACTTCTCATTATTAACAACTAACAGCCCTCCTTCTCCGCACTGGATATTCTTTGTCTCATGAAAAGAGAAAGCGGCAAGGTCCCCGATGCTTCCCAGAGGAATTCCCTTATAGCTTGTGTAAATTGCCTGTGCACAATCCTCTACAACAACCAGATCATATTTGCGTGCAATCTGCATTATCTTCTCCATATCACAAGCCACACCGGCATAATGCACAATTGCAATCACCTTTGTACGCTTTGTTATCAAATCCTCAAGTCTGGATTCATCAATATTGGGGTTATCCAATCTGCTATCTGCAAAGACTATTTTTGCCCCCTGCCTTGCAAAAGCCAGAGCGGTAGAGACAAACGTATATGACGGGACTATTACCTCATCCCCATTTTTTACTCCCGACAGTATTGCACACATTTCAAGCGCATCCGTGCAAGAGGTAGTGAGCAAACACTTTGGTGTGCCAAAAATGCCGGTACTCCGGAAAAGGGCACGGTGCTGATGCGGATCCTCATTCAGTTTTTTCTCAAAAAACTGTTGGCACATGCGGGTATAGTACCCGTTGCCGCTAGTATGACCCCTCCTAAAAGAGTCCTCAATAAAACCCATCTCCAAGCCCGTAAAATACGGCTTGTTGAATGGAATACTGTCAACATTTCTCATTTATAACCCCTTATCACTATCGAAAAGTTTCGAATTCCCCTTTAACTTTAACCACAAAGTCACCGATAAAACGAAGCAAGATACAAAATACTGCATAAAAATTATGCCAATGTTTTTTAACTTGTTTTAACCCTAATAAATCAGTATCTTTGGGCCTAAATTTGTAAGATTATATAGAATAACACTAATTTTTTGATATGGCAAAAGAAAAACAATTTATTACCTGTGATGGTAATCAGGCTGCTGCACACGTAGCCTATTTGTTTAGCGAACTTGCTGCAATTTACCCTATTACTCCGTCATCACCAATGGCTGAGCATATAGATGAATGGGCGGCATTTGGAAGGAAAAACTTGTTTGGAGAAACTGTTAAGGTCATTGAGATGGAGAGCGAAGGCGGTGCGTCCGGAGCTGTTCACGGTTCTCTGCAGGCCGGAGTTTTAACTTCTACATTCACGGCATCCCAGGGATTGCTGCTTATGATTCCTAACATGTATAAGATTGCAGGTGAGATGCTTCCTGCTGTATTCCACGTTTCAGCAAGAAGTCTTGCAACTCATGCTCTTTCTATTTTTGGAGATCAGCAAGATGTTATGGCAGTGAGACAAACCGGTTTCTGCATGCTTGCTTCCGCAAGTGTTCAGGAGGCGATGGATCTTGGAGCAGTAGCACATTTATCAGCTATTAAATCTTCTCTTCCTTTTGTACACTTCTTTGACGGATTTAGAACTTCTCATGAAATTCAGAAGATTGAAGTTCTTCCGGAAGATGAATTGAAGAAAATGGTAAGTACCAAGGCATTAGCAGCATTCAGAAAGAGAGCTCTCAATCCTAACGCTCCCGTTACAAAGGGTACAGCGCAGAATTCAGACGTTTACTTCCAGGAGACTGAGGCCAGAAATCCTTATTACACAGAAGTTCCTGACATCGTAGCAAGATATATGGGAGAAATCGGAGAGGCTTGCGGCCGCCATTATCTTCCTTTTGACTATTACGGAGACCCTAAGGCTGAGAATATTATAATCGCGATGGGTTCTGTAACTGACACAACAAGAGAGGTTGTTGATTACCTTGTAAACAAAGGGGAGAAAGTTGGAGTTGTAGTTGTAAGACTTTACAGACCATTCTCCGCTAAGTATTTCTTGAGAGTTCTGCCTAAGACTGTAAAGAAAATTGCTGTTCTTGACAGATGCAAAGAACCGGGATCTGTCGGTGAGCCTCTATATGAGGATATTAAGACTACTCTTGCCGAGTCTTCCAATAAGATTAAGATTGTTGGCGGACGTTACGGTTTGTCATCTAAGGATACTTCTCCTGCGCAAATTTTTGCAGTATTTGACAACCTTAAGCTTAAGGAGCCAAAGAACTCATTTACAATTGGTATCGTAGATGATGTTACGTTCTTGTCATTACCACAGAAAGAGGAAATTCCTATGGCAAGAAAGGGTACTTACGAGTGCAAATTCTTTGGACTTGGCTCAGACGGTACAGTTGGCGCAAACAAGAATACTATCAAGATTATTGGTGAGAGCACAAAGAAATATTGCCAGGCTTACTTTGATTATGATTCAAAGAAATCAGGCGGTTACACTTGTTCACACTTAAGATTTGGAGATTCTATTATCCCCGCACCATATTTGGTTTCAACTCCGGACTTTGTTGCCTGCCACGTTCCGTCATATTTGACAAAATATGATGTTTTAAGAGGCATTAAGAAAGGCGGCACGTTCTTGTTGAACAGTTTATGGAATGCAAAAGATACTTGTGACAGACTTCCGGATTTCATTAAATACCAAATTGTTAACAAGAAACTTACATTCTATATCATCAATGCAACAAAGATTGCAGAAGAAATCGGACTTGGGGGAAGAACCAACTCTATTCTTCAGAGCGCATTCTTTAAGATTGCAAACATCATCCCTTATGAGAATGCCGTTAAAGAGATGAAGAAAATGATTGAGAAGAGCTATGGCAAGAAGGGTGAGAATGTTGTTAAAATGAACTATGCAGCTGTTGACAGAGGCGGCGAGTTTGAGAAAGTTGAAATTCCATTTGAGTGGAAGAACATCTCTCCGTGCAAGTTTGTCCCTGATTCTTACAAACGCATGGCTCCGGATTGGGTTCGCAAGGTTGCCGACCCTGTTAATGCACAATGCGGCAATGACCTTCCGGTCAGCACATTTGTAGACTTCCCGGATGGGTGGATTCCTGCAGGAACCGCATCATTTGAGAAGAGAGGAGTTGCTACTCACATTCCGGAATGGAATCCTGAAAACTGTATACAGTGTAACCAATGCGCATTCATCTGCCCTCACGCTGTCATCCGTCCTTATTTAATGACTGAGGAAGAGGCTGCTAAAGCTCCAAAGGGTTTGAAAAAAGCACAAGGCAAGGCTAATCTAAAAGATTACTTCTTTACAATGCAAGTAGATCCTGCAGATTGTACAGGTTGCTCTAACTGCGCGGATGTATGCCCTGCAAAGGAGAAAGCCCTTGTTATGAAACCTGCTGAAAGTCAGCTTGCCGAGCAGGCTAATTTTGAATATCTTCACAACAAAATCGGATATAAAGATACAATTGCTCCTAAGGGGGCCAACCCAAAGAATTCACAGTTTGCACAGCCATTATTTGAATTCTCAGGCGCATGCGCAGGCTGCGGAGAGACTCCTTATATCAAACTTATCACTCAGATGTTCGGCGACAGAATCATGGCTGCCAATGCAACCGGTTGTACTTCAATATACAGCGGTTCATTCCCGTCTTCTCCTTATTGCAAGGATAAGAACGGTCACGGTCCCGCATGGGCTAACTCATTGTTTGAGGATAATGCAGAATATGGTCTTGGTCAGAGACTTGGCTTTGTAAGATTAAGAGAGACTCTTGTTAAGAGAGTAGAAGAAGCTATCGCTGATGCAAATACAAGTGCAGAAGTTAAAGAACTTATGCAGAAATGGCTTGACAATAAGGACAATGTTGAGATTGCTAAAGAAGTTGCAGCCAAACTTGTTCCTATGATTGAGGGTTGCAAAAACCCTGCTTGCCAGGCGGTTTATGAATATAAAGATTGCTTTATTCCTAGAAGCCAGTGGATAATTGGCGGAGACGGCTGGGGATATGACATTGGTTACGGCGGACTAGACCACGTTCTTGCTTCCGGTGAGAATGTTAACGTTCTGGTTGTTGATACCGAGGTTTATTCAAACACAGGCGGTCAGTCATCCAAGGCTACTCCTGCAGGCGCAGTTGCAAAATTTGCAACCAGCGGCAAGAAGATTAGAAAGAAAGACCTTGGAATGATGGCTATGAGTTATGGTTATGTATATGTTGCTCAGGTTGCAACAGGTTCCAGCCAGGCTCAATACTTAAAGGCTATTCAAGAGGCTGAAGCATATAACGGTCCTTCCTTAATTATCGCTTACGCCCCTTGTATAAACCACGGTCTAAAGGCCGGAATGGGTCACAGCCAGTTGGAGGAGAAAAAAGCTGTAGAGTGCGGTTATTGGCATCTATACAGATTTAACCCAAATGTTCCAGCCGGTACAAATCCATTCACTTTGGACAGCAAGGAGCCGGATTGGAGCAAATTCCAAGACTTCATCAAGGGTGAAGTTAGATATGCATCTCTTGTTAAGACCTTCCCTAAGGAGGCAGATGAGTTGTTTAAGCTAACAGAGGAGTTTGCAAAACTGCGTTATGACGGTTACAAGAAATTGTCCGGAAAGTAACAGACAATAATATTTAAAAGAGGCGTCTCAGTTGAGGCGCCTTTTTTATTTTCCCACAGTGCTTTTTTGGAAATTGGTTTTTTATTGCTTAATTTTATAAAAATGAACGGGAATATATTTTATTCCCGACAGATAATTTAAAGCAAATTTAGACCTGGATAATATTTTACAGAGATGGGAAACAAAGTACATAATTCTTTTTACACCCCAATGGGCCTTGTGGACGTTGAATTCCTAGCGCACGGCTCAATCCATATTGACTGGGAAGGAATGCAACTTTATGTTGACCCGTGCAGCACGGTTTATGATTTTACCGATGCACCAAAAGCCGATGTTATTTTAATTACTCACGCACACGGAGGCCATTATGACTGCAGAGCAATTGAAAAAATAGCTACACCCAATACCACTTTTGTGGTTAGCAAGGGCGTTGGAACTTGTATTGATAATGACCTGCCTTCTTTACACTTAAACCCGGATGACAACAAATATAACGTAGATCCTTCAACATCATTAGAGAATATGAGGAAAATCAACAAGCTGAAACATTGCAAAGTTGATGTTCTTAAAAATGGAGATAATATTGCTTCCAGAGGATTAACAATCTATGCCGTTCCCGCATATAATATTAATAACAAGCGCAGCAACGGACATCCTTACCACATTAAGGGGGAAGGCAACGGATATATTTTGGACATGCAGGGATTCAGAATGTACTTTGCAGGAGATACTGAGATGATTCCGGAAATGAAGGATATTAAAAATATTGATATTGCTTTCATGCCCAAGAATGAACCTTATACAATGAGCGATGAGGAATTTGTTAAAGCCGCAAATTTAATTGCGCCAAAAAATCTGTTCCCCGTCCACTACGCAGAAATTGATCCCAAGAAGCTGGCGCATGAGACCAGCACGGGAATTTGCCTGTACGTTAACGGCAGGCAGTATTAGGAAACCGCACGCAAGGCGCGGCTCTCTGCAAATAGTTACTTATTAAGAATTGATTCATCATGAGAATTATAGAATGTGTTCCCAATTTCTCTGAAGGGAGAGACAGGAATGTCATTGATAAGATTGCTGCCGTCATAAAAGATGGCGGCGTAAAGCTCCTTAATGTTGACCCCGGTGAGGCTACCAACAGAACGGTTTATACTTATGTAGGTGAGCCGGAAAAAGTTATTTCCGCAACTTTTAATGCAATCAAAGCCGCCCAGCAACTAATAGATATGAGAGTCCAGCACGGAACCCATCCGCGCATTGGAGCGGCAGACGTTGTACCGCTGGTTCCGGTAAGTGAAGTGACTTTGGATGAATGCGCCGCCTATGCACGCAGGCTAAGCCGTATGGTCGGAGAGGATTTAGGCATTCCGGTATATTGCTATGAATCCGCTGCTTTTACTCCGGAGAGACAGAACCTTGCACACTGTCGTGACGGTGAATATGAGGGAATAAAAGCAAAAATTGCAGATAAAAACTGGAAGCCGGACTTTGGCCCGACAGTTTACAATGAGACAGTTGCGCGCAGCGGAATATCTGTAATCGGGGCGCGCGATTATTTAATTGCAATCAACTATAACTTAAATACATCAGATGTTGCCGTAGCAAAAGAGATTGCGGGAGAAGTCCGTGAGAGCGGTCACAAAATAAAAGAGAACGGCATTACAAAAAGAGTTCCCGGCCTTCTCAAAGGCTGCAAAGCGATTGGCTGGTATATAGATGAATACAAAGTGGCGCAAGTTTCAATGAATGTCACTAACATTAGTGAAACTCCCGTGCATATTGCCTATAAAAAAGTCTGCGAGCAGGCGGAAAAACACGGGGTAAAAGTTACGGGATGCGAGCTGATTGGCCTTGTCCCTAAAAAAGTGATGACCGCTGCGGGTGAATATTTTTTTTACAATGATACCGCCGCCGTTGAATCTGCCGCACGTAACAAAAAACAGCCGACGGAAAAGGAGCTTATTCAAATGGCTATCAAGGGGTTTAACTTAAATGATGTTAAACTGTTTGACCCGTCCAAGAACATTATAGAAAATCTGCTGTAATTATTTTACGGGTTCTGCGCTTTGAACATTCGCCGGCTCTGCTTTTTGAATGCTCATCAGCCTGACTTGTTTTTTGTCACCGGATTTGCCGGCTTGTTCTGTTCCCGCTTGTTTAGCCTCCGCCGCATTTTTCGCCGCGATTTTTTTATCAATAGATTTTGCAAGCGCGGTTATTTTCTCATAAGATTTTGGAAAATAAATCTTGGTCTGAGGATAATCGGGGAAAACAATTTTTGCAAGCGTTCCTCTTTGTGAAATGTGTACTTTTCTGTCTGTCAGCTCCCAGCGGCTGCGCGGCATCTCGGAAATACGCCATTTGAAATTCTTAAGTCTTTGCTTATCTACAGGTAGCTTATAAGTCGGACGCACATCACTCTTTAAATTCTCCACATATTTTATGCGCTGAATTTTTCTATCGATTATGTGGGCTGAGAGAATTTTGCTCTCCTTTTGGTTCATCAAAGTAATTGCACTGTCCCTCTCTTTTAAAAATAAAATTGCAGAGGCGCCGCCAAGCGCATCAAATCTGTAAACGTCATTATCGCGGAAATAAGCCACCATCTCCGTGCTCTTAACCTGGTCAAAATGAATGGAATCCTCCTGTGAAATAATATAAGCGTTCTCAATAAGGTTACCCTTATATACATTATTATTCCGTATGGAAAGCTCTATGCTGTCCGCCGTAAATTGATTTTTATCTTCATTCCACAATGCAGGATTCTTATAAAATCTTGCAATACTGTCTATCCCTGCATACACCAGAGAATCACACACTCCGCGCAAATCACTCTTAAAAATTTTCACATGATGATACGCATCCATAAAGGTCACATTTGTGGTATCTCCCTCACCGGTCAGAGCTTTTTTTCTTGCAACCGCCAAACTATCCTTTTTTATTTTTGCCAATTGTACCTTTAATGCATTTCCCGTAGTATCGGGGGTTTCAGCAATTTCCGGATTTGGTCTTTCTTCTTGTGGGTTTCTAGCTCCATTGCTCTTTGAACCGCCATCTCCGGAAGCGCTTGAACTCATCTTAAAACTATACGGATTTACAAAAGCCCCCAGCTTCTTTTTATTTTTCTTATATGCCGCAAGGTACTGAGCATTAAGAGAATCTATCTCCACCAGAGGATCTCTGTCTGCAAGCATTTTTCTCTCCCAGCAAATCTTTACAAGATTTGTATCAACATCACATCTGCGCACAAGTCTCATTTTCAAAGTGTCGGCAGCAAGAAACAAAGTATCAAGCTTATAAAGTGTCTCTCTCTTTAAAGAATCATATCCCGATTTTTCTTTTGAATACATGGCTGCAACAGGTTTTTCAGTCATGATTGCAATCACGGGTTTCCTGTTAAACAAACCCTTGTCACCCATAAGAACCGCAGAATTAGCGGTATCTTTAATTTGCACATTGCCAAATAGCTCTGCGTTTCCGGTCTTTCTATAGTAATTGATAAGATTAGCCCAGACTTCCTGGTCTTTTGTGGAAATATAGTTGTCTTTTTTTAATGAAAGTATGCCGGGCTTTGTTAAATACTCTCCCATATTCGTATAAAGAGTATCCCTCTCTTTCCATGCGGTTGTATTAGTTCCAAAAGTTGCCATCTCTGCCGGAGAATTGTAAGTTGCCTGATCTCCGCGTACATAGACAGAATCTGAGAACATCATCACATTTGTAAAAAAAGCAAATTCTTTCTTGCCCGCATTATAAGTTCCGGAGTTTCCCTCTATAATATTTCCTTTGCTGTCTCTCAAACAGCCGCCCTCATAAAACGTTGCAATACTGTCCTTTGTGTTGTAATCCAGAAACTTTGTCTTAAGCTGGTCCCCCTTGCGGTTATAAAGATGAACTATCTCCCCCCTAAATTGAGCAAGGTTCTGGTCAGAGAGATAAGTCAGCCGGTCGCCGACAAGGTATGTTGTCTGCTGAATTATCTGAACGTGTCCCATTGCATCAATAACATTAGTGACGACATTCCATATTGCAGAGTCACAAAGCAGATATGTATTATTATGGAAAAATCTTGCAGGACCTATAACTTTTCTATAGATGCCGTTCATGTTGTCTATCAAAGAAGCAGACTTTGCATCCAGCAATCTTACCAGAGAATCCCTGTCTCCTTTTGTCTGAGCATAAGCACAATTCACACGCCCACCGCTTAACAAAACTGTCGCGATACAAAAAATAATAGGGAAAAAAAACCTGAAATATTTATTTAATCCACCCGCTGCTTTCAAACGGACAATCTTTAAACATGTCATCTACTTTAATGTAAGTGGACTTTTGCTTCTCCTCAACAAATGCCTTTATGGCCTCCGTCTGCTTTTGCTGATTGGCAATATTTTGAATTACCGTAAAATCATCTTTTACATTTGCCGGATGTGAAGGAATAATCTCATCTAGTCTGATTATTTTATAAATGGTATGTCCCACACGCGTCTCATTATCGGCAGATTCAAACGGCTGAGAGACGTCGCCCACCTTCATGTCTTTCAGAACATTATAATCTGCGGGCTTAAGCTGGTCCTTTTCAAAATAAATGCTTCCGCTGTTTTCATCGGACATCTGCCCGCCATTAACTCTTGTCTTTGGGTCTTCAGAAAAGAAGCGCGCCGCCTTCTCAAACGTAAGGCTATCCTTTATAATTTTTGTCCTTATGCTGTCCAAAGTCTTAAAGGCTTTGTCTCTGTCGACATCTGTGTATCTGGGCTTTAGAAGAATATGACGTGCATTGAACATATCACCGTCTTTCTCAATCATCTGAATAAGATGGAATCCGTCAGGGGTCTCAACAATTTGAGAAATTTGTCCCGGCTTTAATGCCATTGCCGCATCTGAAAATGCAGGCCAGTAAATATTCTTTGATGCCATCCTCAACTCACCGCCTCTCAGCGCACTGCCCGGATCTTCTGAATAAAGCGCTGCAAGCGTAGAGAATTTTTCTCCGTTAAGAACTCTTTGCCTGAACCCCAGAAGTCTCTCTTTGACAGCCATAGTTGCCTGTTCCTTAGATGGATACAGAACAACCTGACTTAATCTGTACTGCGTAGAAACTATCGGGAGTGAATCCTTGTCAACCTTTTTGTAAAACCTTTTAACCTCAGAAGGTGTAAGCTCTCCAACAGCTCTCATAACCTGCTGCTGCTCTTGCTGAGTAAGATTCTGCTCATTCAAAATTGCGCGCCAGTCCTCCTTCAACTTGAACAGAGGCTTCTTAAAATACGCCTCAGTCTCCTTCTCTCCGCCAAGTTGTGTCATCGCTTTGTCCAGCCTTTCATTTATCTCTGCCTCAACCTGATCAGGACGGATATTCAAACTGTCCAGCTTTGCCTGATTCAAAAACAATTTTGCAGAAAGCATGCTCTCCAAAATCTGACAGCGGACATTTTTGTCTGAAGTTATTCCCTGCGCCTGCATCATCTGCACCTCATCCTCCAACTGGCTCAGCATAATCGGCTCATTTCCGACTATTGCTATAGTCTTATCAATCAGACCTTTTTGGTACACCTGCGCTTGCGCAGTTCTTGCTCCCGCAAGAAAAACAATTAACCCAAATAACCCCGTGCAAAAAACCTTAAGAACTTTATTCATATAAAATGTTTGTATTTACCTGCTGTAGTTAGGAGCCTCTCTTGTGATTGTTACATCATGCGGGTGATTTTCAATTACACCGGCTGAAGTAATCCTCACAAATCTTGCATCTCTGAGAGCCTCAATATCAGCGGCTCCGCAATATCCCATTCCTGCCCTCAAACCGCCGGCCAACTGATAAATTACCTCATTCAACATCCCCTTGTAAGGCACTTGCGCCACAATTCCTTCAGGAACAAGCTTCTTTACATCATCCTCCATATCCTGGAAATACCTATCCTTGGACCCTTGCTGCATAGCCTCCAAAGAACCCATGCCTCTGTAAGATTTGAATTTCCTTCCGTTCAAAATAATAGTCTCACCCGGAGATTCCTCAACTCCTGCAAACAAAGACCCTGCCATAATTGTGCTTGCGCCCGCGGCCAAAGCCTTAACCATATCACCTGAATAACGGATACCTCCGTCTGCAATTACAGGTATTCCCGTCTTTTCCAATGCTTTAGAAGCCAGCATAATAGCAGTCAGCTGCGGAACCCCTACTCCCGCAATAACACGGGTTGTACAAATGGATCCGGGTCCTATTCCAACCTTAACTGCATCTACCCCGCTATCTGCCAACGCCTTGGCTGCTTCACCTGTCGCGATATTACCTGCAACTATCTGTAAATGAGGGAATGCCTTGCGCACAACCTTGATAGTGTCAAGTACATGAACAGAATGACCGTGCGCCGTATCAATGCAGATTGCATCAACTCCGGCAGCAACCAGCATCTCAACTCTCTGCATAGTGTCTGATGTAACGCCCACAGCTGCAGCAGCTAACAGCCTCCCCTTAGAATCCTTGCTGGCATTGGGATTATCCTTAATCTTTGTAATATCTTTATATGTAATAAGTCCCACAAGGATGCCTTGTTTATTCACGACAGGCAATTTTTCTATTCTGTGTTTCTGCAGCAGCCTTGTAGCCTCCTCCAAATCCGTACGAGTTGTTGTAATCAAGTGATCCTTAGTCATTACCTTACTAATAGGAGTACGAAGATTCTCAACAAACCTTAAGTCTCTATTGGTAACAATACCTATCAGCCTCATGTTTGAATCCACAACGGGAATACCTCCTATATGATTCTCACTCATCAATCTGCGGGCATCACCAACCAGCGCGCTCTCATGAATTGTTATGGGGTCAAATATCATCCCGTTCTCAGCCCTCTTCACCTTCCTAACACTCTCCGCCTGTTGCTCTTTACTCATATTCTTGTGAATTACGCCAATACCACCTTCCTGAGCAATGCTGATAGCCAAATTGTAATCAGTAACAGTATCCATTGCTGCAGAAACTATCGGGACCTGCAAAGTGATATCCCTTGTAAATTTGCTGCTGATATTCACCTCTCTGGGAAGTACCGAGCTCTTTGCCGGAATTAACAGCACATCATCAAACGTCAGTCCCTCAAGGACAATCTTCCCGTTGGAATTTGCCGGATTAATGGCCGTGTCCATGCGTTCAGCCGCCTTGCCTTTTGTCCGTGAATTAAAATCTTGATTAAGCTTAGAATTAGAATGATTAGATTTCATACGCTTTTTTTTGAAGTTGCGCAAAGATAGTAAAATTGGGGCAAAAGACCTTGTTGTGGCACAACTTGAATCTCATTATCTTTGTAAACCAATGGAACAGCATCTCAGATATAACCCTTTTGTCAATTATTTCACGGAGCATTACGGTTGCCGGCTGCAAAAAGTTGTAGTCAATGCGGGATTTACCTGTCCCAATCGCGACGGATCCCTTGGGACAGGCGGTTGCACGTACTGTGATAATGATGCGTTCCATCCAAACTACTCCACTCCGGATAAATCTATCGGGAGACAAATAGATGAAGGCATTGAATTTCACAAAGTAAGATATCATAAGGCGCAACAGTACATTGCTTATTTTCAGCCGTTTTCAAATACGTATGCGCCGCTCTGCAAATTGAAGGAAATTTACGCGCAAGCTCTGGCACACCCGGATATTCGTGGCATCGTTATTGGCACGCGGCCGGACTGCGTTGATAATGAAAAACTGGACTGGCTGCAAGAATTATCGGAACACGGCAAGATAGTGATCATTGAGTACGGAATAGAAAGCGTCTACAACAAAACTCTGGAACGTATCCACCGCGGACACAACTTTGAAACAGCAGTGAAAGCTATTGAAGAAACGGCAAGACGCGGAATCACACAATGCGGTCATTTCATCTTCGGGCTGCCCGGAGAGACCGCACGGGAGATGGAAGCCTCTGTGCAAATCATTAATGGCCTGCCACTTACGGCACTAAAATTTCATCAGCTCCAAATCATCAAGGGCACTCGGATGGAAAAAGAATTTGCAAAAGCAATAGCAGAAGGCAAGGTCAGCACACTGACTCAGGCACAATGCCAAGAAGCATATCAGGCTCAGCGACAGGCCATACAACAATATCATCAACAGCCGGATTTTATCACGTTTACACTGGAGGAATACATAGACTTCATTGCAAAATTCATTGCCCGCTTAAGGCCCGATTTTTACATAGACCGTTTTGCCGGAGAAGTTCCCCCGCGCTTTGTCAATGAAACTCCCTGGGGACTAATACGTTACCAAGAACTGCGTACAATGCTGGAAAAGCGGATGGAGAAACTCGACCTTACTCAAGGCTGCAGCATATAACATAGCAGAACTAAAAAACACCAACATAAAAAACTCCATTCACCACCGTCTTACACAGCACATGCCATTGATGTCTTTTACAAT
>JAQWEK010000021.1 GCA_028704975.1 Bacteroidales bacterium
CTCCGGACAGGTTAAGCAGGAATCTCCTTAAAGGTTCCTGCTGCTCCCTGACAAATGCCGCAAATTCTACCTTGTCCAATTGACAAACCAAATTAAATCTTATGAAAATTTATGTAAATTACTGCAAACAATTTATTAGAGAGCTATTTATAACTATCGGATTTTTTCTGTTCTTCTTCATGTTTCTTATAGTATCGTCCTGCATAGAACGATACCAGCAACCCGGCGCCAACAAGAGCGGGAATCAATCCGCTGCATGCAATTCCAAGCGCACTAGAGCTAACGACCGGCTGAACTTTTAACAAGATATAAAGCAAAAAGAAAACTCCAAGACCTAATCCTATAAGACTAACCCCCCATGTGAACAACTTCATGGGATTATCTTTTTTGATTTTTGCATCTTGAGCGTTCTTAAAGAAGTTGGGGTCTAAAGGGACACCTTTTTCTAATGCCTTGGCTATCAATTCGTTTTTACTTTGTTGAGTACGATAACGGGACAGATAAACTATCAGCACAATTGCCACCGGCATTATCACGCATATACAAATGGGGACTAAAACATCTTCCATAATGATAAGTTTTTATTGTTAATTTTTAATCGTTTCCATTTAGACTGCGGAAATGTACAAAAGGTTGCAGGGAAACGGATAAATTTCCAAAAGTTCTTTTTATTCCCGTCTTTTGCACGGTATCCATGCCCAGAATGTTGAACCCTGATTTTCTTTGGAGAAAAAACCTATCTTTCCACCGCAAGTATCAACTATTGCCTTGCATATAGAGAGTCCCAGACCGGTTCCCTTTGCAAAATTATCCAACTTTTCAAACCTTTGGAATATACGGTATTGCTTCTCCTCAGGAATGCCGATGCCTGTATCCGATACTGCAATCTTAACTCCCCCGTTCTCATAAACATATGAAGCTGTGATTGTTCCGTGAGGCGTATACTTTATGGCATTAGTGATGAAATTAGTAAGTATCTGTGCTATCCTCTGCCTGTCAGAAAATATAATACACTCTTTATACGGATTATTCTCAACAAGTTTCACCCCAACAGGTACTCTGTTCATTACAGAATTTAATACATTGGTAAAACACATTGACATATCAAATTCCTGCTCAGCTAATTGCACGGCGCCGGCCTCAATTTTTGAAAGGTCCAAAATATCGTTCACCAATCTCAAAAGAAGATCACTGTTTCTATTTATGAGTTCAGTATATTCATCTCGGCACTTCGCATTATTCTTTTCCTGAAGAAGATTCGCAAAACCAACAATTGCGTTAAGAGGTGTTCTGATGTCATGACTCATGTTTGCAAGAAAGGCAGACTTAAGTTTATCAGACTCCTTTGCCTTCTCCATCTCAACCTTAAGTTCTTGTTGCATTTCTACAAGTTTGGTATTATCACGCCTGAATCCAACAAACTTAGTAACAATGCCATCCCTTCCAACCTCAAGCGGACTTGCAGTAGTTGTGCAGTAATGCCATTTATTATCACTTTCATACAAAAGCCGGGCTTCCGAATATAAGTTTTCATTACTTCCGCACTTTATTTTATCTACCATAAACTGCGTATCTCTGATATCACTAATCTTCACCGTTTTGAAGTATTCATCTTGGTCAATTTCCTTCCCGTCATTAAAGTTCATAACCGGATCATTATACGTTCTTAGGATATTTGATTTAACATCAAATTCCCAATAGACTACGCCGGAAGACTTAAGAGCCAGTGCCATTTGCTTACCGCGCCCGTTTAACGCAGACTCTGCTTTATCCACACGCCTTCTTAATAACCATGTAATGAGGGTAAGAATAAGAGCTGCAAAAAGAAGAACGGCAAGAATAACATAAACAGCCGCGGGAACATAAAAACGGTTATTATGAGGAAACCATTTGTCAGTCAATTTTTCAAAGTTTCCATCCGTATTCATCATTTCCAGCACGTTATCTATTCTGCGCATAAGAGCAGTATCACGCCCGACAAAACAATATTTCTGAATTGGAAGGTGCATATCAGAGATTCTAATATTCTTGATTTTCAGGGAATCCAGAAAATAATTGGCAACTTCCTCCTCACATACAACGGCATCATATTTTCCTTTTGATAAATTCAGTATGCCCGGACCATAATCATTTACCGTTATAACATCCTTCCCAAGTCCGACGGCGATAAGCATTTCCTCCATGCTTGTACCTGATTCAACAAGAACTTTTTTGCCAACAAGTTGAGAAAAAGATGTTATCCTGTTATCTCTGCGCCTATACAAAATACAGTGCTTTAGGTAATTATGGACAGGCCCATAATTATACCTCTGGCTTTTCTTTACCGTCCGGTTCATACCAATGATAACGGACTGACTATGTCCGTCATAATATTTTAGCACATCTGGCCAATCCATTGATATAATGCGGAATTTACTGATTCCCAGACGCTTCATAACAAGTCTGGTTAAATCAATATTGAATCCTGCAGACTCCCCTTTGCTATTTATAAACTCATAGGGAGGATAGAACATATCTGCAAGAAATACTATTGAATCTGATTGGGAAGTAAGTAGAGTATCTTTACTTGATGAAACTCCATTATGCACATCTGAAATCTCTATTTCCGGGCCCCCTACATAAGACTCTGCAAATGCATTAAGGGTGCAACAAGAAAAAGAAATTAGTAATAGGACAGCAATATAAGGTGTTTGCTTCATGTCTAATACGAGGCTAACGCCACGAATGTACAAAAAATATTCACTGCGACACCCGTAAGAACAAAATTTTAAAGCATTAATTCGCCTTCTTGGCATAAATGAAAAGATCCCGGTTAAGATGGCAATAACCTGTTGGATTCTTATCAAGATAATCTTGGTGATAATCTTCCGCCTTGTAAAAATTCTGCAAAGGATTAATCTCCAGCACAATAGGTTTTGTGTATAGTTTAGCCAATCTCCCGACAGCTTCCTCAATCACAATTTTATCCTCATTATCAACATAATATACACCGGTACGATATTGCGTACCTATATCATGTCCCCGTTGATTCAGACTTGTAGGATCTATTGCCTTAAAAAAGATATCAAGCAACTTGCTAAGCGGCAGCACATTCTGGTCATATACCACCTTAACGGTTTCAGCAAAACCCGTCTTGTCACTACACACATCCTTATATGACGGATTCTCCGTATGCCCGTTTGCAAACCCCGCCTCAGTATTCACCACACCATTCACCATCTTAATGTAATGTTCTGTACCCCAGAAACATCCTCCTGCCAGATAAATTGTCTTTGCCATAAAACTTAATTTATACAAAGATATATAATTTTAGACCTGCCTTTTGCGTGGAGTTGACGGGAATCGAACCCGCGACCTCAGCGTTGCGAACGCTGCGCTCTAGCCAACTGAGCTACAACCCCTTAGGTAACATTAAACATTTTTTTATCAAGCACCGTTTTATTGGATACAATAGGTTTTGCCCAAAATCCAATAGAGGTCATGTAAAAAATGAATGCAAAGATAAGAAACATTCCTATTCTTAAACTCCCGGTTGCGTCGGACAGAAGCCCAATCAGCAAAGGACCGACGGCTCCGCCTACTATAGCAGAACAAAGTATGCCGGCAAACGAGCCATGATGTTCTGCAGCTGAATTGAGTGCTAATGAGAATATTATAGAGTACATCATAGAGATGCTAAATCCAATTGCGGGAAAACAGAAAAGAGCCGTCTGTCGGGAGCCAAATAATGCAACAGCCAAAAGTACTGAAGCCAAATAACCGCTGCAGCGCAAAAGTTTTTTGCTGTCAAACAGTTTTAAAAGGACAAGCCCAAGCACGCAGCCAACCAGCATTGAACCCCAGAAATACGCGACAGTATGCGCACCAAGTATCTGAGGATCAACGCTATGATACTTTTCCAAAAATGTGCTCATATAAATAGATGTTCCTTGTTCCGTACTCACATAACAGAAAATTCCAAGGGCAAACAGCCATACATATCTCTTCTTAAATAGCTCAAAATAAGAGGATTTAGTGCCGCTCTTTTCATCATTTCTAAGTTCAATTTTAGGAAACTTGCAAAGCAAAACCGCAAAAATCATAAAAATCAAAATCACTGCAAATAGGTAGTAAAGAGATACCCACGGCAATTCCGGCGGTACTATTGACATTGGATTTTTTACATAATAAGTGTAGACCAGCGGACTTATAAAGGAAGCACAGCTAAAAACAAGCTGCCCAAGTTCACCGACAAACGCATAGTTCTCTTCTCCACCTACCGTCCTTTGCAGCGGGTTCAGAACTGTCTGAAGCATAGCCATTCCCAAGCCTATTATAAAACATGAACATAGGAGAACCGGGTATGTATGCAAAAAAGCAAACAGCAATGAGCCAATAAATGGCATTAAAAATCCAAAAAGCAAAACACGTTTTTCCCCCCACTTCTCAATCATCAAACCCGCAGGAATGGACATCACTGCATAAGCCACAAAAAATGAGGTTGGTATAAAGCCGGCCAGCGCAAGATTCTTAAGAGAAAAGTTGCTTATGATATCCGGAATAAGCGGTCCTAAAATGTTAGTTATAAAGGATATGACAAACCAAAAAGACATTATCAGAGCAATCTGCCAGATTCTCTTTGAACTTAATTTCCCCATTATCTAATCTAAATTTTTAATTCTGAAACTTGCCGACTTACAATCATTTACGCCAATAATTATTTCTGCAAAAACTCTTTATCCAGAAGAGCCTTCTTCTTAACAGAATCTTCCCCCTCTTTGCAACGTGTTTCAAAATAGAATTTTATCTTGGGTTCCGTACCGGAAGGTCTAAGAGAAACCATCGTGCCGTCTTTTGCAATATATTGAAGCACATTAGATTTGGCCAGCTTAACCTCAGGCGCATAATTGATTCCCTTGTCAAAATCCTTGTAAACAACTATCGGCGATCCTGCAAGCTTTTTAGGCGGATTGTTTCTGAATTTTTCCATTATTCCGGCAATCTTCTTTGCCCCCTCAATGCCCTTGAAGGTATATTGGCAAAGCCAGTCTTCATACTTTCCAAAATCGCGATAGATTTCCTGCAGCAAGCCCCACATTGTCATTCTGTTATCTGCGCACCATGCAGCACATTCACATAGAATTGAGCAAGTTATAGGCGCATCTTTATCCCTTACAAACTCTCCCAGACTAAATCCAAAACTCTCCTCTCCGCCGCAAACAAATATGCCTTTTCCCTCATTGTGCTTAACAACTTCTGCAATATTTTTAAAACCCGTCAAGACATTGTAACACTTAACTCCAAACTTCTCTGCAATATCTGAAATCAAATTTGTTGTCACTATGGTTTTTATTATATAAGGAAATTTTTTGCTTCTCTTAAGTTTTCCTGTCTCACTCCAACGTCTTAACACATAATAAGTTAAAATGGAATTAGTTTGATTGCCGTTAAGCAGCACTATCTCACCTTTGTCATTTCTGATACCCATTCCTACTCTGTCCGCATCCGGATCAGAAGCCAAAACCAAATCTGCCTTTATTTTATTTGCAAGATCAACCGCCATCTTCATAGCGGAAGGATTCTCCGGATTCGGAGATTCTACCGTAGGGAAGTTGCCGTCATTAATTGCCTGTACCTTAACTACATTCACGTTTGTAAAGCCCATCTCCCGTAAAGCGCGCGGAATAATTTTAATACCTGTTCCATGCAAAGGAGTGTAAACAACCTTTATGTTTTTATGATGCTTGACGGCAAGAGGTGATAGATGCAGTGTGGACAAATCTTTCAAATACGCTTTGTCAATTTCCGCACCTATCATTTTTATACTGCCCTTGCAACTAACTTTTCCACACGTTTTTACGCCGGTACAATTCCTTGCGTTTTTCTTATTGTCACTGCCCCATTTAACTTGTGAAAGATTTTTAATATTATTAACTTCCTTAATAATACCGGTATCATGGGGGGCAATTACTTGTGCACCGTCATCCCAATATGCCTTATAGCCGTTATATTCTTTTGGATTATGAGAAGCTGTAACCATCACACCTCCCTGACAATGCAAGTGACGGATAGTATAACTCAGCTCAGGTGTCGGGCGCAAATCTCTGAATAGAAACACTTTAAAACCATTGGCAGCAAAAATATCCGCCACCAGTTTTGAATATTCTTTACTGTGATTGCGACAGTCAAATGAAATTGCAACTTTAATTTGCTTAATCGGATTTTTTGAGCCCGGCCCAAAAGCTTTAATTAAATAATTTGCAAAACCTTGTGTAGCCATCCCGACAGTATACCTGTTCATTCTATTTGTACCGGCCCCCATGATTCCTCTTAGTCCGCCGGTTCCAAACTCTAAAGTTTTATAAAATGCATCTTCCAGAACCTTAGGGTCCCCGTCAATCATTTTTTTTACTTCCGCTTTTGTTGCGGCATCGTAACCCTCTCCAAGCCATTGCTTTGCCGTAGTCAAAATTTTGCTATCCATAATGTTATATTTTATATTTACTCAAATAAAAAAATGATTAACCGCTTAGCAAAAAACATTTAAACAATTCAAACGGCTAATTGTTGATTTCTATATATTATTAGCCTCCAAATTTATGAATTTTTAGGTACATTTGCACGCTGTCAAGTATCATCTGTAAACATTATCCAAAACGTTTTAACATGAGCGAGCAAATCAAACACGAGTGCGGCGTTGTACTAATTCGCCTTCTTAAGCCTCTATCCTACTACAAAAAGAAATACGGGACATACTCGTATGGACTTAACAAACTGTATCTTATGATGGAGAAACAACATAACCGCGGACAGGAGGGCGCCGGGCTTGCGTGCATTAAGATTAATGCAGAACCCGGAAATGAATATATATTCAGGGAGAGGGCCCTTGGCAACACTGCAATTGCGGAGTGTTTTGATAACGTTCACAAAGAGATAGAAAACGCAAAAAAAACAACTCTGGAAACAGAAGACCTGCCATACATAGGTGAGGTATATATTGGTCATCTAAGATACAGTACTACAGGTAGAAGCGGCATGTCATACGTGCATCCATTCTTGAGAAGAAACAATTGGCGCACCCGCAATCTTTGCCTTGCCGGTAACTTCAATTTGACAAATGAAGAGGAATTATTTGACATGGTCATCGGACAAGGTCAGCATCCGCGCAGCGATGCAGATACTTTTCTTATCCTTGAACAGATGGGATGTCTGCTGGACGAACACCACAATGACCTCTATAAAAAGTTTAAAAATCAAGGATTTAGAGGAGCAGAGTTGAACCAGAAAATTGAGGAAAACATAGATATGGAGGGGGTTATTTCAGAGGCCTCAAAAACTTGGGACGGAGGCTTTTGCATAGTCGGGGCAACCGGCAGCGGAGAAAGTTTTGTATTCAAAGACAGATGGGGGATTCGTCCTTGCTACTACTATTGTGATAATGAAGTGGTTGTAGCGGCATCTGAACGTGCCGCAATACAAACCGCTATGGATGTTAAATTTGAGGAAATAAAGGAACTGACGGCAGGAGAAGCTATTACAATTCATCGTGACGGATACATTAATATTAGCTGCATCATAAAACCCAACAATCCAAAGCCTTGCTCTTTTGAGAGAATTTATTTTTCCAGAGGTTCAGATGCTGAAATATACAGGGAGAGAAAAATGCTTGGCAAGTTGCTTGCTCCGCAAATTTTGACCACATCCGCCGGAGGCTTTGACAACACTGTTTTCTCATTTATTCCCAATACCGCAGAGGTTGCGTATTATGGTATGATTGAGGGACTTAATGAAAAACTTAATGAGGAAAAGTTTCTTAATATAGAAAAAGTTCAAAATAAATCTGTCGGGAACAAAGAGAATAAAAACAGAGATATTATTAACGGGGAAAATGATGCTATTAAGAAAATTCTTGCACGCAAGGTAAGGACGGAAAAGCTTGCAATAAAGGATATTAAGATGAGAACTTTTATTGCGGAAGGCAGTACAAGAAATGATTTGGCGGCGCACGTTTACGATATCACATACAATAGCATTGTTCCACAAAAAGATACTATTGCAATAATAGATGACAGTATTGTAAGAGGTACTACTTTGAAGCAGAGTATTATAAAGATTCTCAGCAGATTAGAGCCAAAAGAGATTATCATTATTTCTTCTTCTCCCCAAATCAGATATCCGGATTGTTATGGTATTGACATGAGCCGAATGGGAGAATTCATTGCATTTAATGCCGCCGTTGCCCTAATTAAAGAGCGCGGAATGGAGAAGATATTGAGCGACGTTTATAAAAAATGCAAGAGCGCGGACAACAAGCCGCTGTCAGAATTTGTAAGCACAAGCAACTCTGAAGGCAAGGAAAATTCTGCGGCAAAGCCTCATATTCAGAATTTTGTAAAGGAAATATATGCACCTTTTACAGAGGAGGAAATCTCCAAAAAAATTGCCCAATTAGTAACACCGGAAGGCTTGAAGTGTAATGTTAAAGTTGTTTTCCAAAGCATAGAAAATCTTCATAAGGCATGTCCAAAAAACAGCGGAGATTGGTACTTTAGCGGAGACTATCCTACACCCGGAGGGACAAGAACAGCCATCAGAGCATACATAAATTATTATGAAGGAAACCCTTATAAAAGAGGTTATAGTAGATAATTTGCATTTTCAGTTAAAAACTGTTAGATTTGTTAAAACAAAACAAAACAACTTTTACAATGAACATTTTTGTATCCAGCCTAAGTTTTAAAGCAAGAAGAGAAGACTTAGAGCAATTATTCGCTCCCTACGGGGAAGTATCTTCGGCCAGGATTATTATTAACAGAGACACTCACAGATCCAAAGGTTACGGATTTGTTGAGATGCCGGATGATGCAGCAGCTGAAAAAGCTATAGCAGCACTTAACGGTTCAGAGCACATGGGCAGAACCATTAACGTTGCCGTTGCAACATCCAAGGCTAATCACCCTCAGGATGCGGTTCCGCAAAACACTGCAGGTGAGAACCCTCAGCAGTAAAATTAACTGCAGAGAGTCCTAGTTTTTGAAATAAAAATCTAAAAAAAACCGCACCGAAATTCGGTGCGGTTTTTATATTGTTCAATTCAACTCTGCCGATTATTTGCCGGCCTCATCAAGGTACTTGTTATACTTATCATAACCTGCCTTGTAAGTCTCATTCTTCTCACGGAAACGGAAGAAGATATTCTTCAAATATTCTGCGCAATATTTCTTAACGTCATTATCCTTTGCAATAGAAAAAGCTTTCTCAAAAGGAGCAATCGCTTTCTCAAGGCACTGGTTAAGTTGCTCATTAAGAGCATTGTACTTGGCGTCATCAGTTTCCATTGCAGCTTTTTCCTGCAGCTCAAGGCCCATAGAATAATAAGTGTCTCCCTCTGCAAAAGGCGCATATACATAAGTAGGATCCACTTTCAAAGCTTTTTCATAGCACTCAACCGCCTGATCATATTTCTTTAAAGTCTTGTAAATGTTACCCTCTGTATAAATCAAAGAGGCATTTGTAGGCTCATTTTTCTGAGCTGTATGGATAAACTCCAATACTTTATCAGGATTATCTTTTGTGCTCAAATAGGTATTTATAAGCTCAATAAGAATACTCTGATTTGTTGGATGCTTTGCAAATCCCAATGATAAAATTTCCTTTGATTTTGAAGTATCTCTCTTCTGTTTGTAAGCGGCAGAAATGTAAGCGTAAGCCTCGCCGCCGCCATCATAATTCAATCCCATACACTTGTTCAATAGTGAGATTGCTCTATCGTTATCCTTTGCCATAGAAGCAGTTACACCGGCATTGTAAAGAGCCATTGTATCAACAACACCAACTGAAGGCTCAGAAGTAGCGTTATAAGATTTCTCAAAATATACAGAAGCCGACTTGTTCTCTCCAAGTCTGGAAGCGCTGATTGCAGCTCCCCAGAATCTTTGTCCTACAGCCTTAAATGCGGCACTCAAATCACTCTTGGAAGCATTCAAATCTGAGGCTTTCTTATATGCATTATACGCACATTCAAGAGCATCTTCATCCTTTAAGGTAGGTTGTTTAATAACCCAGGCAAACAACTTGCCGGATTCATCATAATAAAGGTCCTTATCGGCATAGCTGTCAACTGTAAGTTGCTGACCATTAACCTCTTTCTTTTCCGAACCTGTAACTGTCTGATCCTTAAGCAAAAGCTTAGCTTGAATCTGAGGTGCGTCAATCCATAGTCCGTTTATAGGAGCATCATAGCATGCAGTGTATGCGTTTCCCAGTTTTACCCAAGTGTCGGACTTATCAGCCTTCTTAGGATTTTGAGAAGTTTCTTTAGCTTTTGCAAGTCCCTTCAAAGCAGACTCAGCCTCTTTTGATTGTGCGTTTGCTTGCGCAACGCAAAGCAGCACAAGAGCCAATGAGATAAATAACTTTTTCATATAACTAATTTAAAATTTGTATTTCTATAAATCTGTAAATATTTAATTCTTAAAAAACGGGTACAAATCTAACTACTTTTTATTAATAAATACTCCCGACAGACTATCTTTAATCTACCGGAGCGCTATCCTCCCCTCCTTCAACCTGTGCATTCTGCTCAGAGCCTTCTTCTGTCCCAGGCACCTTATCATCGCTCTTAGGAACAACGCAAACAGCTGCTATACTGTCTTTTGCCCTGATATTGATAAGTTTGACACCCTGTGTCGCCCTGCCGGCGGCCCTAATATCTGAAGTTGCAACCCTTATTGTGATGCCGGACTTATTAATAATCATCAAATCATTATCATCACTAACCACCTTAAGAGCAATAAGTTTGCCAGTCTTTTCAGTGATATTAATAGTCTTAACTCCCTTGCCTCCCCTGTGGGTGACTCTATAGTCATCCAAATCACTCCTCTTGCCGTAGCCGTTCTCACTCACAACAAGAATTGTCTCATTTTTCTCCTTAACACTATCCGGATTAACGGCAATTAATCCAATGACTTCATTATTGTCCTCAATATTAATACCGCGTACGCCGGTGCCTGTTCTGCCGATTGCTCTTACTCCGTCCTCATCAAATCTCACACACTTACCCTCTCTGGCAGCCACCATTATCTGACTCTTTCCGTTAGTCAAAATTGCATCAAGCAATTCATCCCCTTCTCTGATATTAACCGCGTTAACGCCTGTCGTTCTTGGATGTGAATACTCCGCAAGGCTTGTCTTCTTCACAACACCACGCTTAGTTCCAAGCACAACATAATTGCCGTTAATATAATTCTCATCCTCAAGAGACTTTACGTTGATATATGCACAAACACTGTCACCGTTTTCTATGCTCAACACATTCTGAATTGCTCTTCCCTTATTTGTCTTATTACCTTCCGGAATATTGTAAACTTTTAACCAGAAACATCTTCCGTTCTTTGTAAAGAACAGCATGGTGCTGTGCATATTTGCAACATATATATGCTCAATGAAATCTTCATCTCTTGTAGAACTGCCTTTAGAGCCAATTCCGCCCCTGTTCTGAAGCCTGTAATCTGCGAGCGGCGTTCTCTTGATATACCCAAGATGTGAAATTGTAATAACCACATCCTCATCTGCATAGAAATCTTCCGGATTAAATTCTCCCTCCATTGGAACAATATCCGTACGTCTTGAATCTCCATATCTCTTCTTTAAATCCAGAAGTTCATCCTTAATGATGCCCATCTGCAAATTAATATCTGAAAGAATATCTCTCAGTCTCTTGATGGTAGTCTCCAGCTCTTTCCTCTCATCTTCCAACTTATTTCTCTCCAAGCCGGTCAATTGTCTCAATTTCATCTCCACAATCGCGGTAGCCTGAATATCAGACAGTTTAAACTTATCAACCAATCTGGACTTTGCCTCATCCACGGTCTTTGAAGAACGTATGATATTGATGACCTCATCAATATTATCCAGTGCAATAAGCAAGCCGACAACAATATGGTCTCTTGCCTCCGCCTTATTAAGTTCAAACTTTGAGCGTCTAACCACAACTTCATGTCTGTGACGTACAAAATATTTTATAAGCTGCTTAAGATTCAGCAGTCTTGGACGTCCGTCTGCAAGAGCAACATTATTAACAGAGAAACTGCTCTGCAACTCGGTCATTTTGTACAAGTTATTAAGGACGACGCTAGATATCGCTCCTACCTTAAGCCTAACAACAAGCCTCATTCCGGTCTTGCGGTCACTCTCATCATTAACATAGACAATATCATCTATCTTCTTCTCCTCCACCAAGTTAGCTATCTGCTTAAGAAGCTCGGCCTTGTTAACCAGGTAAGGAATTTCTTTTATCACGATAGTCTCTCTTCCGCTCTTTTCATTTATCTCAACCTCCGTCTTGCCCCTGACAATCACTCTGCCTCGGCCGGTCTCATAGGCATCTTTAATTCCTTGAAGGCCAAGCATTGTGCCTCCCGTAGGGAAATCAGGACCCTTGATGTGCTGCATAAGTTCATCTGTCGTGATGTCATTATTGTCTATATATGCAATTATTCCGTCACAGACTTCATTCAAATTGTGAGGAGGCATGTTTGTAGCCATACCTACGGCAATTCCGCTTGCCCCGTTAAGCAGCAATAGCGGCGCCTTTGCGGGTAATACCAAAGGTTCCTGAAACTCTCCGTCAAAATTTGGAACAAAATCTACGGTATCTTTATCCAAGTCCTTAAGAATTTCCTCTCCCATAGGAGTAAGTTTGGCCTCCGTATAACGTTGAGCCGCAGGAGGATCACCTCCGACAGAACCAAAGTTACCTTGTCCAAATACAAGCATGTATCTCATACTCCAGCTCTGAGCCAATCTAACCATGGCATCATAGACACTGGCATCACCGTGAGGATGGTACTTACCCAGTACATCTCCAACAATACGGGCAGATTTTTTAGTCTGGCCGCCGGCCGTAATGCCCAATTCCCCCATATCAAATAAGATTCTGCGGTGAACCGGCTTAAGACCGTCTCTAACATCCGGAAGAGCTCTGGCAACAATAACGGACATAGAATAATCTATGTACGCTGTTTTCATCTGATCCTCAATGTTTATTCTCTGAATTTTCCCCTGCTCCTGGCTCTCCAGATTTTCATTATCGTGGTTTTCCCCTTCTCCCTGGGTGCCAGTGTTTTTCTGATCCTTGTTCTCGTCCATTCTTTAACTATTTTTAATAGGCCTCATAAGGCCTGTTTTAGAAGTTTCAAAGTTACACTTTTTTGGCAGAAATTAAAGTGAAATACGGTCTATTTTGAGGACAAGTTATCAACATTTACACTCAGGATTCATCATAATGTTTAACTTAGCGGAAATTTACATAAACCCATGCATATAGATATACCTGATAAGCTTAATGAAATTATTGCTTATGCAAAGGAAGAAGCAATGCGTTTAGGCAGCTATGTACTTAGAACTGACCATCTTATACTAGGCATGATACGCCAGGGGGATAATAGCGCTTTGAGCCGACTGGCGGAACTCGGAGTGAATATTCAAGAACTCAAAGAGACCATAGAGGGCATAGTCAGAATTGATCAAATTATACCTCCGGACAGTGATGTGAATATTGCACTTTCTGCAGCAAGCAGCAATGCTCTCAAAGTTATGTATCTGGAGGCAAAAAGTCTGCATTCTCAAATCCCGGATTCTCTTCATCTCCTGCTTGCAATCATGCGCGGACAAGACAGCGCTGCAATTGACTATCTGCAGACCAAGGGAATTGATTATGACGTAATCAAGTCTAAATTCATTAAACCATCTGACCAGCAGGAAGATAACGGCTTATTTGGCAATCCCGGAGATGACTTTGACGCAAAGAATTTTATAGACAATGTTGCAAGCAGTGCTGCTGATGCCGTGGGAAATTTATTTAATATGCTAAACAAACAAAACGAAAATAATCCTGACAATAAGGACAACGGAGAAGAAAGAGATGAAGAGAGCATGAAAAATCAGACTATAAATAGAAACAATGCATCAGATACGCCTGTACTTGACAGCTTTGGCTACAACTTAACAAGGGCCGCAGCCGAGGGGAAACTAGACCCCGTAGTGGGAAGGGAGAAGGAAATAGAGCGAGTAGCACAGATCCTGGGAAGAAGAAAGAAGAACAGCCCTATTTTGATTGGAGAGCCCGGAGTCGGCAAAAGTGCTATAGCGGAGGGACTTGCAATTAAAATTGCAAACAAAGAGGTCTCTTTTTCACTGCTGGATAAAAAGATATTTTCACTTGATATCGGAAGTATTGTAGCCGGCACAAAATACCGCGGACAATTTGAAGAGAGAATGAAATCTATTCTCAATGAGATTAAGAAAACGGATAATGTTATCCTTTTCATCGATGAGATGCACACTCTTGTTGGAGCAGGCGGGGCAGCCGGTTCTTTGGATGCCGCAAATATGCTTAAGCCGGCGCTGGCCAGGGGTGAGATTCAGTGCATTGGGGCAACAACACTTGATGAATTCAGAGAGGTAATAGAGAAAGACGGGGCTCTGGAGAGGAGATTCCAAAAAGTAATGATAGAGCCTACCGATTTTAAACAAACTCTTTGCATACTGGAACACATAAAACCACGCTATGAAGAGCACCACAATGTTGTTTACACAGAAGATGCTCTTAAAAGTTGCATATCATTGAGTCAGAGATATGTATCTGACCGTTTCTTGCCGGACAAGGCAATTGACATTTTGGATGAGGCTGGCAGCCGCGCTCATATTAAAAATCTTAAGATACCTAAAAATGTAGCTGATATAGAAGACTCCATTTCCGTCATAGAGAAAGAGAAAACAGAAGCCGTTGCCGCACAAGACTATAAGAAAGCCGCCTTATGTAGAGATATGGTTAAGGAGAAGGAGTATGATTTAAAGCGGGCAAAGGAGAAATGGTTTGCAAAACAAGATAAAAATCCGACGGTGGTAGACAAAGAAGATATTGAGGCGGTTCTGAGCATGACCACAAAAATTCCAATACAGCGTCTTGCTCAAAGCGAGAGCATGCGTCTTGCAAGCATGAGCAAAATTCTTAAGGAGAGCATAATCGGACAAGACGATGCCGTTGAGAAAGTTACACGCGCAATCCAGAGAAACCGTGCAGGTCTTAAAGATCCCAACAAGCCCATCGGGACATTTATATTTCTTGGCCCCACGGGAGTTGGAAAGACTCAGTTGGCAAAAGTGCTGGCCCGCTATCTATTTGATACGGAAGACTCTCTGATAAGAGTTGATATGAGCGAATTTATGGAGAAATTCTCCGTGAGCAGACTAATCGGCGCGCCTCCGGGATACATCGGATATAATGAAGGCGGTGAACTTTCAGAGAAAGTGAGACGCAAACCATACAGCGTTGTACTGCTGGATGAAATAGAAAAAGCTCACCCCGATATCTTTAATTTGCTGCTGCAGGTTCTTGATGAGGGAAGGCTTACGGACAGTAACGGAAGAAGCATAGACTTTAAGAACACCATCCTTATAATGACCTCAAATCTAGGCAGCAAGGAGCTTAAAGATTTTGGCAACGGCGTTGGATATGCAACCGCAACAAAAAGAAATGTTGTGGGAAAAAACAAGGAGATTATAGAAAAAGTAATAAAGAAAACTTTCTCCCCGGAATTTTTAAACAGACTGGATGAACAGATTCTTTTTAATCCCCTTACCAAAGATGATTTGGAGAAAATCATCGATATTGAACTTAAGGGAGTTTACGCCAGAGTAGAAGAAATTGGATATAAACTTAAAATATCTCCTTCTGCAAAGAAATTTGTTGCAAGCGCAGGGTATGATCCTCAGTATGGCGCGCGTCCTCTTAAGAGAGCAATTCAGAAATACATAGAAGACCCTGTTTCAGAGGCAATTATAACAAATAAAGTACATATAGGGAATACAATAGAACTCACCCTTGATAAAGGAAAGGTTGTTGTAAAATAGATCCTGTCAAATAAATGGAAATTAAAGAATACATAAATGCAAATAAAGAACGCTTTCTTAACGAGCTGTTCTCATTACTTAGAATACCGTCCGTAAGCCCTGTGAAAGAACATCACACGGATATGTTAAAGTGCGCCCAAAGGTGGACGGAGCTGCTGCTTTTATCCGGAGCGGACAAATCGGATATTATGCCAACTGCCGGAAATCCAATTGTTTACGCAGAAAAGACATTGGATGCAGCACTGCCTACGGTTTTGGTTTACGCACATTATGACGTTATGCCGGCGGAGCCTCTGGAACAGTGGAATACCAAACCGTTTGAGCCTGAAATTAAAGAGGGCAGAATTTGGGGAAGAGGGTCCGATGACGACAAAGGACAGTCAATGATGCAAGTAAAAGGATTTGAGATTGCTCTTAAAGAAGGTCTGCTGCATTGCAATGTGAAATTTATTTTTGAAGGAGAGGAAGAAATCGGCTCTCCCAACCTGGAACAATTTTGCAAAACTCATAAGGATTTACTGAAGGCAGATATCATACTTGTATCAGATACCACAATGGTTGGAGAGGACACTCCTTCTCTCACGACAGGTCTTAGAGGCCTGGCTTACTGGAATGTAGAGGTAACCGGGCCTAACAGAGATTTGCACTCAGGACATTTTGGAGGCGCAGTGGCCAACCCAATTAATGAACTTTGCAAATTGATGGCTGGAATGGTTGATGCAAACGGAAGAATAACTATTCCGGGATTTTATGATGACGTTCAGGAACTTTCTACAGAAGAGAGAAAAATGATTTCGCAAATTCCATTTGATGAGGCAAAATACAAAGCGGCAATTGGTGTAGAAGAACTGTCGGGAGAAAAAGGATATTCCACACTGGAGCGCAACAGCTGCCGCCCATCTTTTGATATCTGCGGAATATGGGGCGGATATACTGGAGAAGGCAGCAAAACTATCTTGCCTTCAAAGGCTTACGCAAAAGTATCTACACGCTTGGTTGCACATCAGAACCCGGAAAAAATTTCCAAAATGTTTGCGGAACATCTAACAAGTATAGCACCTAAAACCATTAAGGTTAAAGTTACTCCTTCACATGGTGGAAACGGATACTTATGCCCTATTGATTTGCCCGCTTACAAAATTGCGGAAAAAGCTATGGGCATTGCATTTGGAAAGAAACCTCTTGCAGCCCGCCGCGGAGGTAGCATTCCTATCGTCTCCACCTTTGAGCAAGTGCTGGGTGCAAAAACAATCCTTATGGGCTTTGGACTAGAGCAGAACGCAATTCACTCACCTAATGAGAGTTGCATGCTTGATTTCTTTTTTAAAGGAATAGAGACCGTGGCGGAATTTTACAAGAATTATAACGGTAAGGATTAAAAGATTAAATGGGTGAATTCTGAAAAATTTCCAACACAGCAAACGCACGCTTAAGAGGGTAATATTGTTGTAAAACAGAAATTGGACCACTCTTGTTAGCTCTTGCTTTCTATTGACTTTTCTTGCGATATTCCAGCGGTGGACGACCAAGATGTGCCTTTACATATTTGCCAAAAAAACTTGTGTTGGGGAACCCCATCTTGTTGGAGATCTCTTTTATGCTGAGTTGTGTATTGCGCAGATAGTCCGTAATATCAAAAAGTGTGTATTCACGTATCCACTCATTTGCGGTCTTTTCCGAATTTTTCTTACATATAATGGTAAGGTATTTTGACGAAATACAGAGTGCAGATGCATAATACTTTACAGAACGATACCTAATTTCATTAGATTGCAGCAATTCTAAAAAACTGTTGAAAAGGGAAGTACTCCGTCTGGGGATTTCAATAATTCCCCGCGTCTGATGTTCAATAAGACCACAAAGTCCGATTAAAGTAGAACTTACAAGACCTTTTATCACCCCATCGCGATATTCCTTTCCCAGTTCATCCAGGTTTTGGTCAAGACATATATGGAGTAAATCATAGAACTTCTCACACCTCTCCATATCCTTGTCGCATAACTTTATTGTACGAGTTTTTTTAACATAAATGCATTGATTCCAAATATTAATATAGGAACGGAGCGCTATCTGAAGTGCACAATTGCTTATGCATAAAGCCAAATATTCAAAATCGGGAGATACCATTATGCTGGCCAGCGAAACTTCCGGCGGACAAATAAACACATTGGCAGTCCGCACAACAATAGGCTTGCCGTTCAGGTAGGCCTCAAATTTTCCTTTAGTGCATATGGCAATGATATTAATGTTGGGCCTAACCTTCTTCACCCCCTCCAAAAGTTTAGCATTGTCTATAATCATCAGATCATCATCTGAATAGTAAGGATCTACCTTGTTTTCAACAGGCACTTTTGCCAAAAGGATTTCCGTTTCAGTCATTGAATGATTGTCTTTCATTACATCATAATTTTGATTGTAAAATTAGGCAATTATGCTAAA
>JAQWEK010000114.1 GCA_028704975.1 Bacteroidales bacterium
CCGCTCATTGTCGCCATACCGGAGACCATAATCAACATCAGCTCGGAACGGCTCATTGTAGGAATATACTCTTTCACCATCAATGGCGCCTCTGTCTGTCCAAGGAAAATATTGCCGGCGCAAGACAAAGACTCCGCACCGGAAATGCTCATAAGCTTTGTCAGACACCAGCCCATGAACCATACAATCTTTTGTAGGATACCAAGATAGAAGAACAAACTCGTAAGAGCGGAGAAGAATATAATTGTAGGCAATATCTGGAAGACAAATATGTAGCCAATCTTTGTTTGATCCAGAAGAGGTCCAAACAAGAAATTAGAGCCCGCCTTTGTCCAATCCAAAACGGCCACAAAACACTTCCCCATGTATTCAAAAAATACCTGAACCGCAGGGAACATCAGGACGGAGAATGCAACTATAAACTGCAGGAGCAGAGCCATCCCCACCGTTTTCCAATTAATTTTTTTACGGTCCGTAGAAAAAAACCAAGCTATTAAAATAATCACAAAAATTCCAAGAACGCCCTTGCCAATTGATTTCCAACTAAATACAAGGTGCTTCTTCTGAAGTATTTGTGCAAATTGTACCTTCCTTTTCTCCAATGCAGTCTTTACGGAATCTTGTTGTGCCTGTGCGGCAAGTTTTGTGCTGTCCGCATTTGCCCTTAGCTGAGCCAGTTCCAAAGAATCCGCCATTGCTTTTGTCATTGCGCCTGAACCCGCCTTAGCAGAGGCGGCAATTGCAGCAGCCTCTGCCTTGCCGGACTCAACTGTTTTCTCAACATCCTGCGCCGCAGGGTTGGATGAACGCTTTTGCGCAACTTGTTGTAAATGAGCTACGTTCTCCTTAACAAAAACAACGCTCTTCAAAGGTTTGCCGCTGATGAATCCGCAAAGCAAACCAACTGAAATAATCACAAGAGCAACTTTTAAAAACTTTTTGCTGAATAGGCCAATCTTCTCTGATTGTCCTCTCTTACTGCTATTCATATATTAAATTATTTATTCTTCTTTCCGGAAGATTTTCCCGATGACGCTCTTTTTGAAGTCTTTCCCGGTAATGTTTTCCTTAAGTATTTTCCTGATACCGTTTTGCGCGTTTTAGCACTTCTTTTTTTGGCAGAAAGATTTTCCGCTAATTTTTTAAGTTCCTCATTTAAACTCTCCGCCCTCTCATAATCCTCATTATCAACAGCTTTCTTTAACGCCTCCTGCAATTTTTCTACATAATTCTTCTCACGACGGTGCTTCTTTTCACCTTCATCGGATTTTTTACTTTCTGCAAATTTTTTACCTTCTGCATATCCTTCACCAGCTGCGATCCCGTCATTCAATACACTCTTATCATTCATATTCACTTCTGAGGCGTATTTATCCATTATGTCAGAAAAAACATAAATTGGAGCATTCAAAAATTTTGCAATCACAATCCCGTTTCCAAAGCTGCATACCAAACGGGATTCTTTTTTGCCGTCAAACAAAAGCAGTTCGGTCATAAAATTTTTATTGTGTCCAATACCCTTGATAACAGAGAGTTCCAACAACTCTATTCCAAACGTTTTTAACGTTGTACAGTAAAGCATTTGGGCTGTAGGAAGTTCATCTGATGTTGATGTCTCCTTGCTTTTAAAGTTTGTAAGTATAATGTTGACGTCCGGTCTGGACAACTTGATGGGCAAGCAAGAATCTCCTCCCTTTTTGTAAAGGAAAAAAACAAAGTTGCCGCCGTGAAAATTCGAGACGCTCAGCGCCCCCATATCCAATCTTACCCTTTCCATATAAAGCAAGGCAAAGATACTATTTTTTACTACTTTTGCCGTAATGTTTTTTGAGCTAAAAAATAAGGAGTGTCAATGCGGTGCAAGAGCAGGCGTATTGCACACAGAACACGGTGATATTCAAACACCTATATTCATGCCTGTTGGTACCGTAGGTTCAGTCAAAGGGGTATACCATCGGGACCTTAAAGATGATATCAAAGCACAGATTATTCTTGGCAATACCTATCATCTGCTGCTGCGCCCGGGCATTGATTTGATTAACAAAGCCGGGGGGCTGCATAAGTTTGTGAACTGGGATCGCCCGATTCTTACAGACAGCGGCGGATTTCAAGTCTTCTCTCTTGCAGAGAACAGAAAAATCACAGAGAAGGGCTGCACATTCCGCTCACACATAGACGGTTCTCCGCGGGAGTTTACACCGGAGAATAATGTTGATACTCAGCGCAAAATAGGCGCGGACATCATTATGGCTCTTGATGAATGTACTCCCGGAACAGCCGATTACAAATACTCGCTTCAGTCATTGCAGAGAACAGGCAGGTGGCTGGATAGGTGTGTAAAAAGATTTAAAGAGACAGAGCCGCTTTACGGTTACAGACAATTTTTCTTCCCGATAGTTCAAGGGTGCATATATCCGGATTTGCGCAGAATGGCTGCAGATCAGGCGGCTAAGGCAGATATGGATGGCTGCGCAATTGGAGGTTTATCAGTTGGAGAGCCGACGGAAAAAATGTATGAAATGCTGGAAGTGCTTAACCCGGTGCTGCCTGCAGATAAGCCGCGCTACCTCATGGGGGTAGGAACCCCCGCAAATATTCTGGAAGGAATTGAAAGAGGAGTGGATATGTTTGACTGCGTGATGCCAACAAGAAACGGACGCAATGGAATGCTGTTCACTTCAGAAGGAATTATTAACATGAAAAACAAATGCTGGGCGGAAGATTTTTCCCAAATTGACGTCAATGGAACATCATTTGTAGATACCTCATATACAAAAGCTTACTTAAGGCATTTGTTTGTTGCCGGAGAGATGCTTGCGGCTCAAATTGCAAGTTACCACAATCTGGCCTTCTATTTGAAACTGGTTGAAGACGCAAGGACTCATATTATGGCGGGAGATTTTAAGAAGTGGAAGGAAGAAACTGTAAAAAAAGTTTCACAAAGAATTAATGATAAGTAAATTTGCGGGGAGCAATGCAACATGCAACATACTGACATGCTGTAGCAAGAATAAAAACCGTCGGGATATAAAAAGTGGCCATTACAAGAAAAGACATAGAGCAGCAGCTGAAAGAATTTAACTGGCACATCACAACGCTGGACAGGTATATTATTAAGAAATTTGTAGGAACTTTTTTTGTTGCGCTTCTGCTGATTATCGGCATAGTTATAATCTTTGATATCAGTGAAAAAATTGATGATTTTGTAGATAAGAACGCTCCGTTAAAGGAGATTATTTTTAACTACTACGCCAATTTCATCCCCTATTTTATAAACGTGTTCAGCCCTCTTTTTGTGTTCATTACGGTTATTTTCTTCACCTCCAAAATGGCTGCAAACTCGGAGATTGTTGCAATACTTGCAGGCGGAATCAGCTTTAAAAGATTAATGTATCCGTATTTTTTGTCTGCCGCATTTATCGCCATATTCAGTTTAGTGTTAAACCTTTACGTCATTCCGCCTTGTAACAAGGGGAGGCTCGCCTTTGAGGCAAAGTATATAAAAAAACCGTTTGAGAACACTAACAGAAACATGCACTACCAGATAAATCCTGGTACTTTTATGTATGTGCAAAGTTTCTCTACATTCAATAATACGGCATATCAATTTACGCTGGAAACCATTAAAGGACACGATATTATCTCAAAGCTAAGTGCAAACGAGGCACAGTGGGATTCCACAAAACAATGCTGGCAGCTTAGAGATTATTTTTGGCGCAAGTATGTTGGAAATGCGGAGCAAGTCAAGACCGGCAAACAGCTGGATACGGCTCTGGTTATTACCGTAGAAGATTTTTACAGGAAGAAAAATACTGTACAGGCAATAGCATCCGGACAGCTTGGAAAACTCATAAAGGCGCAAAAGCTAAGAGGGGATCAAATGGTGGAATATGCTTTAATTGAGCGTAATACGCGATGGGCCTTGCCGTTTTCCGCATTTATTCTTACACTAATAGGAGTCTCTCTGTCATCTAAAAAAAGGCGAGGCGGAATTGGAATGAACATTGGAATTGGAATTGCCTTGAGTTTCTCTTACATCTTGTTTCTGCGTTTCAGCCAGATGTTTGTATTCACCGGTGCGCTTCCGCCGTTTGTGGCACTCTGGATGCCAAACGTAATATTTGCGGTGATTGCGGTATTCCTGTACCGTATTGCTCCAAAATAATCATGGCAAGCTGCTGCGCGGCAATTATTATTTATTTAGGTTGCTTTAACGGTCTGTGATTTTCTCTCTTTGTCTTTTTAAGCTCCTCATCCATCCTCCCGTAGCAATCCTCTGAAATACAACTATCTTTAAACTTCTCAAAAATATACTTTACAGCGGCGGCAGAGGGATGCACCATGTCCTCGGCATACCAGCGATAATCTCT
>JAQWEK010000115.1 GCA_028704975.1 Bacteroidales bacterium
CTTTCCTTTTGGCAATGGATGCATCAAAATACGGTGTTGCAAAATTTGACTTGGCAAAGAAAGATTTCTCCTATATTGGGACTGATTCATGGTTCTATAACCTAAAAATAAAGAATGGCACGCAACTAGACACTAGCTTTAATAATCTTGTAAAAGAGGATCTTGCAGCCATAATAAGATTCACCAATCAGGCTATAGAAGGAACTGAAACTTCATTTTCAAAAGATGTCAGAGTTAAAAACGATGACGGCTCTATGCATTGGCTTCATCTGACAATTTCCGTCAGCATTTTCAATAAAGAAGAAAATCAAGTATTGTGTTACGCTGTAATCTCTGACATAGATTCACAGAAGCAAAAAGAGGATGAACTTTCTAAGACATATGACAAATATGTGGACTCAACAAAGCTAAGGAACTCGCTTATCAGCAATATGGGAAATGAACTGAAAACACCTCTAAATGCGCTGGTGGGATTTGCAGAACTGCTGGTTGAAGCAACGCCGGCAGATAATAAAGAAGAACTGCAGAAATACATAGAAGAGAACAGTGACAAGTTTTTGCAAATGGTTCAGCAAATCATTTCAGTTTCCGAAATTGAGTCTAACGGCGCACACACAAAAATGGCAGAATTTAATCTTGAGGCTGTGTTTGAGCAAGTTGCCGCGGAAGCTGCCGAAAAAACCAAATATAATAACATCAATATTGAGTTTGCAAAACAAGGCAATAATATTCTGCTGTCGGATAAATCAAGAGTTCAAAACATCATTGAACTTTTATGCGACAACGCAATATCGTTCATGGGACACTCAAAGGCAGGTACGGTCAAGCTTGGTTACGAAGTGAGAGAAAATAACGTTTACATATATGCTAAAGATGACGGAGAGAGCATCTCCGGAGAGAGGAGAACAAGATTATTTGACAGATTTGACCATCTCGCAGATGAGTCCTATGTGGGACAGGAATTAAATCTTCCAATCGCCCGCTCTATTGTCAGATCTCTTCACGGTGAAATTGGATACAAACAAGAAGAGGGAGGCAAAGGCAACATTGTATGGTGCATTATTCCAAAGAATTACGCATCGGTATCCACATCCGCAATCAAGGGAGAACTAGAGAATGCAACAACTTCTCAAGATAAGGGACAGAAAGTTATTCTTATTGCGGAAGACAATCAAAACAACTTCCAGTTATTAAACTTCATTCTGAGAAAAGATTATATAATTCTTCATGCTCACGACGGATATGAAGTTCTTAAGATGACTTTAGAGAAAAAACCGAATGTGGTGCTGATGGATATTAAGATGCCAAAGATGGATGGATTCCAAGCTACCGCCGCAATAAGAAAGAAAGATACAAAAACACCTATCATTGCAGTTACCGCCTATACATCAGATAAAAGCACAGCTCAAGTAAGAGACGGCCAATTTAACGGATATATTTCTAAGCCTGTAAATGAATCGGAACTTAAAAGAGCACTGAAAACTGTATTATCAGGGGACAAGGAGGAGAAGAAATGAAAAATCTAATCAGCATAAAGAGCCGTTTTTACACTATCGCAACTCTGGCTGCCATACTTGCAATGTTTACAAATGTAAATGTATTTGCGCAATTTGGCACACAAGACACTGTCTATCAGTTACATGAAAAGGAAAAAGATGCGGGCAATACTCATAACAAAGGAGATTATGTATACATTATTGGAGAAGATGATGACAGCATACCTAGCGTACGTGAATTGGAAGAGCAACCTATTATTCCACGCAATATATTAATAATCAGTTCTTTTTCCCCGGACGTACTATGGGCGAAAAACACTGCGGATAGTCTTGCCTCACAATTAAAAAAGATAAGTCCGGAATACCTCATCAATACTTATTTTTTAAATTTTGACTGTTCATCCGGATACGGCTATGCAACAAAAGTCATTTCACAAATTCTTACAAACTACGGAGGCAAACGTCCAGACGTTATTGTTACAATAGGAGACGATGCTACTATGTCATGTGATTTATCAGGTGTGTTTTCAGGTGTGTGGAACGGCATACCCGTAGTGGCACTTGGAATCTCAAAGAGCATACCGACAGGCATCGGAAAATTTTCAGGCATTGATTATCAAAACGTATCATATAGAAAAAGATTATTTGGCGTAGTATCACAAACACCTGTTAATGAAAATCTAAAACTCATCAGCAAACTTGCGCCAAAAGTCAATCACATTATATTTATTGATAACCCGTATATTGAGAGCCTGTGTGCCAATACTCTCTTAAAGAACGCTGTAAAAAACGGATATCCTCGTATCAAGTACTCCTCCATTTTTAGAAAATCCAACAACGCCGACTCTGTACTAAATGTAATTCTTAACTCAGATGCCAAAACCGCATTTATAACATACGCTTGGAATTATGATGGAGACGGGAGTTCCTACACAGGAGAAGAGATTGATTCTTTATTCACAACTAAGTTAAAGTCCCCTCTCTTCTCAATAAACTCTTTCCGCTATTTTAATAATTACATTGTCGGAGGATATAATCCTTCTGAAAGTATCTTGGCTGCAAAGGGATGTGAGATAATAAACAACATTTTTAGCCAAGGCAAAAAATACAAGTCACCATCAGATTTTTATCTCCTTAAAAACGGCGATTTCGTAATTAATAAAATGGCGCTTAACAGATTCGGATTCAGGAGCGGCGTCCGATATTTCTACGGAGTGAGGTATGTCAATACCGTAAAAAGCTGGATTGCAATACATGCGGGATTCTTTACCATTCTGCTAATCGGACTGTTTATATTTTTATGGCTTATCTACGTGTATTTCATGCATTTAAAAAAGAACGTAAGTAACAGGCGCCTGATCAATCAAGACAAAAAAATATATGAGAAATACAACTCATTATTCAATGAATCTGAACTAAACTTTGCAGTCTATGACGGAAGCGGCAACAAATTATTCAGCATAATAAAGACAAAAGAGCAAGAAATCAGAAGTGCTATTGAAAAATATCTGCCTGAAAATCTGTATACATCATCTATTTTTACAGATTGTGATGTAAATGATATAAGGAATAAGAGAGAAGTTACAAGGGAGATAAGTACCCCAAAGAGAATCAGCTTTATGGTAAGCCCTGTCATTGGTGATATGAACTCCCATTATAAATACATGATGGTCATTTCCGATATAACATCAGAGATTCAAGAGGTTGAACAAAAGGAAAAGTTGGATTCATTAATAAATTATGCAATTAGCACAACCGATATTGGTATTGCTTGCTATAATATAATTTCCGGAGAAGGTTATGCTACTGAATTCTGGTTCAGCAATCTTGGTGAGAATGCCAATGAATCGGGACTAATTCAGCCCTCCTATATTAATCTAAAAGAGGGTGATAAGGCCGCTATCACAGATTTTAAACAAAGATTGATTAAAGGAAAAGCGTTGTCGTTTACAAATGACATCCAGCTTCTGAATCGGCCAAACGGCAGAAATAAATGGATAAGGGAGAGCATATTTTTAAGAGAAACCTCAGCAGTCTCAGGCCCTGTAGTTTTGGATATTAACTTTAATATTACAGCGGATAAGGTTAAAGAAATCACAGAGGAGAGAAAGGTTAAAGAGGCACACATTGCTTACCAGGATAGCGATAGATTTATAAATTCTATCAGCCATGAAATCAGGACACCGTTAACTTCCATTGTAGGTTTCTCCAAGATGTTGCTTACAGAACAAAATCCAAAGGAGATTGAAAATATAACGAGCATTATTAAGAGAAATAACAATGTACTTATTGAACTGTTCAATAATATTCTTTCCATAGCAAAAATTGATTCCGGTCTTTACAAATTCTCAAAAGACGAGGTTAAGTTGAACGGTTTATTCAGAGAACTTAAGACAGCAACCGTTCACATGCTTCAGAATGAGAAGCAGCTGACAGCCAAAAACATAGAGATCATTGCAGAAATTCCCCTAGAAAACAATACAATAGTTACAGATGAGTGGAATTTTAGACAGGTAATGGTTAACCTGCTTTCAAATGCAGTTAAATTTACTAAAGACGGAACAATCACATTTGGCTATCAGCCCCAAGAGAATGGGATATATTTCTACGTAAAGGATACAGGCTGCGGAATATCGGCCAAAGACCAAGAGAGAATTTTTAACAAGTTTGAAAAATTTGATATCTATTCCATGGGAACCGGTTTAGGTTTATCTTTGTGTAAGAGTATTGTAAGACACTTAAACGGAGACCTTGGCGTCATATCAAATGAAGGCGACGGTTCAACATTCTGGTTTGTTCTTAAAGATTTAAAATGATTATCGCATTAATTGACATACTCCTAATCAT
>JAQWEK010000116.1 GCA_028704975.1 Bacteroidales bacterium
TTCCGGTACAAGATTATTTCTTAGAAGTTCTTAGTACCGTCTTAACTTCCCGCATCTTCTTAAGGGCGGAAATAACACGGTCCAGATGAGCGTTGTTGGAGACTGAAATTTCAAGCTCCGCTACAAATTCTATTTTGCCCTTGCGCCTTTCAAATATTCTATATGCACGTATGCTGGCTCCCTGGGCAACAACGCATTCCATTATTCTGTTCCCGACAGTAACATCTCCGTTCCCAATAACTTTAAGTCCCGTTTGGAATTGGGTGGTAGTGGAGAGTTGCCTCCATTTCACCTTTTGAATCCTGTAAGGGTAAGTTGTAAGAAGCCGCTTTGCATTTGGACATGACATTCTGTGGATGCTGATGCCTCCGGCTGCCGTTACAAATCCAAAGACATCATCTCCAAAAATAGGGTTGCAGCATTTAGCCATCTTGTAGCTGATGTTGCTTAAGTTATCGCTTATTACAAGATAATCTGACGGCCCCTCATTGTGGCGAACTTTTGTTGCGTGAGTTTCTTTCTCATTTTCAGCCTCTTTGCCGTTCTCTCCGTTCTCTAGAAAATCCTTTATGTCCTGCGGGTCAATCGTATTGTCATTAATTGCAATCAGCAATTCTCCGGCAGATTTTTTCTTAAAATGTTTTACAAGGTCAGAGAGGATATCATCATTAAGTTCAATCTTCCAATTTTTCATCCTCCTTTCCAGAATTTCCCTTCCGGCGCGGCTCATCTTTCCCTCTTCCTCTTTGAGTCTGGTTTTTATATGGCCGCGTGCTTTTGCAGAGACAACAATATTCAGCCAGTCTTGTGACGGCTTCTGATTCTTGTTGCTAATAATTTCCACAATATCACCTGTATGCAACTGCTCGCGTATGGATTTTATTTTCCCGTTTACCTTTGCTCCGGAGCAGCTCATCCCAAGATTAGAGTGAATGTTAAATGCAAAATCCAGCACAGACGCCCCCTTTGGCAGCTGCCTTAAATCTCCGGCGGGAGTAAATACAAAAATCTCATCCAGCTCTTTTCCGCTAAGTTGAGTATTCTCCATAACCCCCGGAGTGTTAAGCATTTCTTTAACTCCCGACAGCCATTCGTCCAATCCGCGCACGCTCTTTATACCTTTGTAGCTCCAGTGTGATGCGTGCCCGTTCTCTGCAATTTCATCCATTCTGGACGTCCTGATTTGCACTTCAATATGGGCGCCGTCTTTATTCTCCACCGTTGTATGCAGTGACTCGTATCCGTTTGGCTTTGGTGTAGTAATCCAGTCCCTAAGTCTGTTTATATCCGGTTTATATTCCTGAGTGACAAGAGAATATACCTGCCAGCAATAATCTTTCTCCTTCTCAGGCGGAACGTCCAAAATAAATCTGATAGCAAAAACGTCATACACTTTTTCAAACGGAACTTCCTGCCTTTTCATCTTCTGCCATATAGACCACGCCGTCTTTGTCCTAACTTTAAGAGTATATTTTATTCCCGCGTCGTTCAATTTTTTCTCCAATGGTTTTACAAATTGCTGAACAAGTCTTTTTCTGTCCTCTTCAGTTGCAATCAGTTTGTTTGTAATAGCGCGGTAGTTCTCAGGGTCTGAATATCTGAAGTATAAATTTTCCAGCTCGCTGTTTATATTATAAAGTCCAAGCTGGTGAGCCAGAGGAATATACAGCATTTGAGTCTCTGTCAGCTTGCGCATAGCATTTCCTTTTGGAAAAATGTAAAGGTTGCGCATTATTTCCAATCTATCTGCGAGCTTAATTAATGTTACTCTTGGATCTTTTGAATATGAGACAATTAGCTTGCGGTAGATTTCCGCCTGCAACTTTGTTTCCTTGGGGGTTATCTTGGAAATATTGTTAAGGCCTTCAACTATTGTAATTATTTCTTTTGGATAATTCTTCTTAAACTCCTCAACCATAGAATCTTTGCCTCGGCTGGCTTCATGCAGGAAAACTGACGCAACCGCATCTGCGCGCAATCCGATTTCAGATGCAACAATCATTGCAACATTAAGCGGATGCTCAATGAACGGGCGATGATTTTCCCTTTCCAGTCCCGCGAGAGAGAGGCGCGCAATATCGTAAGCTCCCGCTATAAGCTGCTTGTTTTCAGGCTCAAACATGCTTATAAGTTCATTCAGCTTATCATTCATTGCTTTATTTGTGCTCTCTTTAATCTCTCCCATTCTGCACTTTTTTTACCTCACCGGTTTAATGTTTTGGTCTCTTCATTTATATTTTTCTGCTTCAACCTCCCGGACATCTATTATTTTTTTTTGTTTTTCAACACACCTCTGAGTGCATTCATCTCATCCCTGAATTTTGCGGCAGCGTTGAAATCCAACTCTTTAGCGGCGCGTTCCATTTGTATCCTGGAACTCTCTACAGATTTTTCCAACTGCGCTCTTGTCATATTTGCTATGACGGGATCATTTGCAATATCCCTTGCAGAAGGCTTGCCATAATTGGAAGAGGCTTCCTCTAAGGTTTCATGGCGACTAAGAATATTTCTCTCCTCCTTTACAATCTGTCGCGGAGTAATATGATGGATCTTATTGTATTCCATTTGTTTGGCCCGGCGACGGCTAGTCTCGTCAATAGTCTCCTTCATGCTCTTTGTAATTGTGTCCGCGTACATTATGACGGTGCCGTTTATGTTTCTTGCCGCTCTGCCGGACGTTTGTGTCAGGGCGGTTGTGCTTCTAAGGAATCCCTCTTTGTCTGCATCCAAAATTGCAACCAGTGAAACTTGCGGTAAATCAAGGCCTTCTCTTAACAGGTTCACTCCAACCAGCACGTCAAATCTTCCCGCCTGAAAGTCCTCCAGTATTTCTATCCTCTCCATTGTGTCCACGTCCGAGTGAATGTAGCGTACTCGTATTCCCATCTTTTCCAGATACTTGTCTAGCTCTTCCGCCATTCTTTTTGTCAGGGTTGTTACAAGAACGCGCTCATCTTTTTCCGCCCGTTTCTGCACCTCTTCCAATAAATCGTCTATCTGATTTTTTGTCGGACGGACATCAATAGGAGGTTCCAGCAATCCGGTAGGGCGGACCACCTGCTCCACTATAAATCCTTGAGACTCTTCTAGTTCAAAATCGGATGGAGTTGCGCTTACATAAACCGTTTGGTTGGTTAGCGTTTGAAATTCATCAAACTTCAGCGGCCTGTTGTCTGCGGCTGCAGGCAGACGGAAACCGTATTCAATTAGAGTCTGTTTTCTGGAACGGTCCCCTCCGCTCATTGCACGGATTTGAGGGACAGTTACATGGCTCTCATCTATGAAAGTAAGAAAGTCATTTTGGAAATAATCCAGCAGACAGAATGGTCTTGTGCCGGCGTTGCGGCCGTCAAAATATCTGGAGTAATTCTCTATGCCCGGACAGTAGCCAAGCTCTTTAATCATCTCAAGGTCATACTCTACGCGCTGCTTTAACCTGTTGGCTTCATGCGCTTTGCCAATTTCCATGAAATAATCGTACTGTTTCTTTAAATCATCTTGAATTTGCTTTATTGCGCTTATTGTTCTCTCTCTTGTTGTGGAGAAAATGTTTGCCGGATAGATTGGAATCTCCTCTTTGAATTCTATTGTTCCGCCGCTGATTGGGTCAAAAATCTCTATCTCATCAACTTCATTTCCAAAGAAGGTTATCCTTGCCGCCTCCTCTCCGTAGGCCAAAAAGATATCCACGGAATCTCCTTTAACTCTGAATGTTCCGCGCTTGAACTCTACATCATTGCGGGAGTACATGCTGTCTACCAGTTTATACAAAAATTTGTTTCTGCTAATCAGGTCTCCCTTATGAATTGTAATTGTGTTTGCGTGGAAGTCTGCAGGATTGCCGATGCCGTACAGGCATGAAACTGATGAGACGACTATTACATCTCTTCTTCCCGACAGTAGTGCACTAGAGCACTCCAGCCGAAGTTTGTCAATCTCATCGTTTATGCTTAAGTCTTTCTCTATATACGTGTCTGTTACAGGCATATACGCCTCCGGTTGGTAGTAGTCATAGTAGGAGACAAAGTACTCCACCGCATTTTCAGGAAAGAACGCTTTAAACTCTCCGTAAAGTTGCGCCGCCAAAGTTTTGTTGTGACTTAGCACCAGCGCCGGCCTGTTCAACCTTTGGATAACGTTGGCCATGGTAAAAGTTTTCCCTGAGCCGGTAACGCCAAGCAGCGTCACCGCCTTATTCCCATCTCTAATTGCATTTACCAGAGAATCAATTGCATCCGGCTGGTCACCGGTAGGTTTATATGAAGATTCCAGTTTAAAATCCATTATTTACATCTCTCCATAACATATTATTACAATCCCTTTCCTCTTATTTGCAATCCA
>JAQWEK010000117.1 GCA_028704975.1 Bacteroidales bacterium
TTTCTTATTATCCTATATTTTAGGCTTTATTTTAGTTGCTTTTATTTTTCAAAAATTGTGTTTAATATTGCAAAAACTACATTATCTTATTCACATTAATTCTTTGAAAAACAAGGAAGAGAAACCACTCTCTTTCTCCGTTACTCCCTTTCTCTCTGATGATTGCTGCAACGGGCGCTTTGCTCCTTGGTTCTTTTGCCAAATATTTTGCAACGCTTCCGCTAAAATTCTTTGGAAACTTAAACTTAAGCGGCTCTTTTTTGTAATTCTTGTAACGCTTTAGCGCGCAAGCGGTTCCGCTCTGTCTTCTGTCCAGCAGATAAGAGGTCTTGTACCAGACGTCTCTCAGCTTGTCTATGTTTAGATTGATTTTTCCAAGAATGGAAATTTTTCTCTCTTTAATGTATTTTCCAATCTTATAAATCTCTACAGGTCCTTTTGACATTTCGCCTGCAGCGGTGCAGATTTTTTCAACCTCTTTAATATTTTTATCTGCAATCTGCAGCAGAACACCGGGTTTCTCGGAGAACATGAAGTTAATCAGAGGCAACTGAATATCAGTTAGTTTAATACCACCCTCTTTATTTGCAAAACACATTTCCAACAGAGAAGTAATCAATCCTCCCGCGGAAATATCGTGTCCGGCAAGAACCAGATTCTTCTCAATAAGTTTCTGTACGGTGTTAAAACAATCTGCAAAATATTCGGGATATTCAACATCCGGCGCCTCGTTTCCAACTGCCCCAAGCGTCTGCGCAAAGGCGGAACCTCCAAGTTTGAATCCGCATTTTGAGAACGGAATATATACAATTGTGCTTGCAGTAACTCTCTGTAAATTAGGATGTATAATGTTGTTGACATCTTTAACCGGTGCAACGGAAGATATGATTAACGTCCCCGGTGCAATTATCCTTTTTCCGTCCGGATAGTTCTGGGTCATGCTCATGGAATCTTTGCCTGTCGGGATATTAATTCCAAGTGCGCATGCAAAATCACTTACGGCTTTAACCGCCTTATAAAGTCTTGCATCTTCTCCCGTGTTTCTGCTTGGCCACATCCAGTTAGCGCTTAGGGATATTCCCTTTAAACCGTTTTTCAAAGGCGTCCATACTGCATTTGTAAGAGCCTCTGCAACAGACATTCTGGAGCCGGCAGCGGAATCAATCAGACCGACAATAGGGGCATGTCCTATGGAAGTTGCAATACCTTCTTTATTGTCATAGCCGATTGCGGTCACTCCCAAATCGTTAAGCGGAAGTTGAATTTCTCCCGTACATTGCTGGCACGCAACAAGTCCGGTGACGGAACGGTCTACTTTATTTGTCAACCAATCTTTACATGCAACACTCTCCAACTGAAGCACTTGCGTTAAGTACTCTTCAAACTTGTCGGCGCTGTATTTTAAAGGATTGAATTTATATTCTGCAGTCCGGTCATGCATGAATGTTTTAGGAGAGCTTCCAAACATATCGGCCATTTCCAAATCAATTGCAGTATTTCCGCTCTTTTCATCCTTAAGAGTAAATCTGTGATCTCCGGTTACCTCTCCAACCTCATAAAACGGAGCACGCTCTCTATCTGCAATTTGCTTAAGTTCACCAACATCCTTTTGATGCATTGCAAGTCCCATTCTCTCCTGACTTTCATTGCCAATGATTTCTTTCAGGCTCAAAGTTGGGTCTCCTATCGGGAGCTTGCTTGTATCAATTTTACCTCCTTCATCCTCCACAAGTTCAGAGAAACAATTAAGATGTCCGCCGGCTCCGTGGTCATGCACGGAAACAATAGGGTTGTTCTCTTTTTCTGATAGAGCGCGGATTGCATTGTAGTCCCTTTTCTGCATCTCAGGGTTGGCACGCTGAATTGCATTGAGCTCTATATCGTTGCCGTATTTACCTGTATTAACGGAACTTACAGCTCCTCCGCCCATGCCTATCCTATAGTTGTCTCCGCCTAGCAGAACAATTTTATCTCCCTTTTCCGGAGTCTCTTTTGCTGCATCAGATTTCTTTGCGTATCCAATTCCGCCCGCCTGCATGATAACCTTATCATAGCCAAATTCCGGATTATTTGCCTCAACGCCTTTCTGTTTTCCGGTGTGTTCAAAAGTCAGAAGACTCCCGCAAATAATGCACTGCCCAAATTTGTTTCCAAAATCACTGGCTCCATTAGATGCCTTGGTAAGAATCTCTTGCGGACTTTGATACAACCATTTGCGTGGTGCCGTTTTCTCCCATTTCCTCTCTTTATTATTCCCGACGGTTTTTGAATCAAAGCGCGGATAGCTTGTCATATAAACAGCCGTACCGGCAATTGGGAAGCTTCCTTTTCCTCCTCCCATTCTGTCTCTAATTTCTCCGCCTGTTCCGGTTGCCGCTCCGTTGAACGGTTCAACTGTTGTTGGAAAATTGTGAGTTTCAGCCTTTAAGCTTATCACAGTCTCTTTCTCTTTTAGTTTAAAGAAATCGGGTTTTGTCTGGTCTGCAGGATGAAACATTTTAATTTTCGGGCCCTCAAGAAAGGCGCAATTGTCTTTATAGGCGCTTACAATCAGATTCGGATTATCTTTGGAAGTTTTCTTAATAAGCTTAAACAGAGAACTTTCCATCTCCTTGCCATCTATAATGAAAGTGCCGTTGAAAATTTTGTGTCGGCAATGCTCGCTGTTAACTTGAGAGAAACCAAAGACTTCACTGTCGGTGAGCTTCCTCCCGATTTTTTTTGCAATTCCGTTAAGATATTGTATCTCTTCCGGGTTAAGGGCAAGGCCCTCCTTGACGTTGTATTCCTCTAGATTTGAAATATATACAATAGGATCCGGTTTCTTATCTACCGTAAAAATATTCTGATCCAGTCCGTTATAAAATCTTTGAAGCATTTTATCATACTCCGGTTTTGAACTTTTTGTAGGAAAATACTCCTCTATTCTTTTTATTCCGGAGATGTTCATGTTTTGTGTAATCTCAACGGCCGTTGTGCTCCAAGGAGTTATCATTTCACGTCTTGGGCCCGTAAAGTATCCTTTGACATTGTCTCCCTTAATTAATTTTGCATTGCCAAACAGCCAGCACAGCGCTGCAATATTTTCATTAGTAAGTTGTTTGCCTGTTTCCAAGGCCAGCACAGGGCCTTCATTAGATTTAAAGAATAGAATCATTACTGATTTGGTTTTTGATATTTTGGCGGCGCAAATCTTTTGCGCTTTTACACGTGCGAATTTACTCAAAATAATTCTTTTTTCTAACTTTGAAACCGTGGTGCAGATTGTACGCCTTTTGGGCGCCAAATAGTTTGATAATATAGTTTAGCATTGATTGAAAATGACAGAGTCAGAGTATCAAGAAGAGATAAAAAAAATATTTACAAAATTTCCTAGTTTTCAGATAGTTGGAGGTAAGGCGTATAAGCCCGGCCTGGACAATATGTTTGAGATTGACAAAGAGTTTGGTTTCCCGAGTAAAAAGTTCCCTTCTATTCACGTTGCCGGCACAAATGGAAAAGGGTCTGTAAGCCACATGATTGCATCTGCCCTGATGCAGATTCCTTCCGCACCGTGCACCTCAGTCACCTCGGCCGCAGCTGCACGGACAACGTTAAAAACAGGCTTGTACACGTCCCCGCATCTTGTGGATTTCCGTGAACGAATTAAGGTTAACGGAGAGATGATTTCCAAAGAATTCGTCTATGATTTTTTGAAAAGATACACCCTTTTCTTTGAGGAGAAAAATGCATCATTTTTTGAAATCACAACAGCAATGGCGTTTGATTACTTTGCAAAAAGCAATGTGGATATTGCGGTTATTGAGTGCGGGTTGGGCGGACGCCTGGATTCTACAAACATAATAACTCCAATGCTTTCAATCATAACAAGTATCGGATTGGATCATTGCCAATATCTGGGCAATACTTTAAAAGAAATTGCGGGAGAAAAGGCCGGCATTATAAAGAGGAACACTCCGGTTGTAATTGGTGAGTGCGGAACTCCCGACAGCGGTGTCAAAGAGGTCTTTATGCAGGTTGCCAAGGATAACGGCTCTCCAATATATTTTGCTGAAAAATTTTCAAAATACATTACGGGCGGGCATTCTTCAGGTTCTTCAATTTTTTCAATAGCATCTCTTTCCGCCTGCCTGCTTTCCGGTGCGGATAATTTGGATCTAAAGGGAGATTGTCAAGACAAAAACATTAAAACCGTGGCAGTTGCCTTATCCCTGATTCTTAAGCAATTTGCAGATGAAAAGAGGCTGGAGATTGATGACGCTCTTCTTGTTAAAGTAATTAGCGGAATTGAGAACACCGCAAA
>JAQWEK010000118.1:0-2321 GCA_028704975.1 Bacteroidales bacterium
TATCTTGGAAAGCCTTTTCAGTTTTGCGGGAGCACCCTGCTGTGCATCAAGCAAATACTGAACCCAATCACACTCCTTCTCAAATCCCAGTTTAACCATGTAATCAGGATAATAAGGGAAATTATAAAGACAATTCACCGGAGGAATATTTTCAAATCCTTCCACCAGCATCCCCTGCCTTCCCAACGTATTATAAGCAAGAGGCCCGTGCATCTCTCTCATTCCCTGTTTCTTGCCCCACTTTTCCACAGCATCCAGCAAAGCTCTTGCAATCTCCATGTCATGTTCAAAATCAAACCACCCAAACCTCACTCTCCTCAAAGAATAAAAATCATTATAGCGCGGATTTATAATTCCCTGAATTCTCCCCACAACTTTTCCCTCATCAGAATAAGCAAGCCAAAGCTTTCTGATACAATACTTTAAGGCAGGGTCATGCAACAGAGTATTCTCTTGGTCTGTATCCAAGGTAGGAACGTAAACCTTACATTTTCTATAAAGTTTATTCTGGAATTGATAAAATATTTTTAACTCTTCCGGACTCTCAACTTCTTTGACTGTTACGTGCATCGCTAGTATAATAAAAGCGGGCAAATTTAATAATTAAACGCCAACGCTCAAAATATGTTCAACCGCCGCTTGCGCACACACACATCCAAACACAGCCGGCATATAAGAAATTGTGCCTGTCCTGCTCTTTTTATTTCTTCCCTCACACGGGACAATTGCCTCTTTAACAGGAATTTCCTCAGAAAAAACAACCTTAAAGCCCTTGCGAATACCAACTTTATGCAATCTTTTGCGGAGCATATAGGCCAACGGACAATTAAAAGACTTCTCAATCTCAGCAATGCGCACCTTTGTAGCGTCATACTTGGCCCCCGCCCCCATAGAAGAAACCATCGGGATTTTATTCTGCAAACAATATTGGATCAGGGCAATCTTTGGAGAAAGCGTATCAATTGCATCTATCACAAAATCAACCTTTTCGCACAATTTTAATTTATCGGCAATATTGTCCTGTTCAAGATATGCATGGATAATTTTGACCCGTACATTATTATTGATATCCCTCATCCGCTCCGCAATCACATCAGTCTTAACCCTTCCAATAGTACTGTCAAGCGCCGGCAGCTGTCTGTTTTTGTTAGTCACATCAATAACATCAGAATCTGCAAGAATGAAAGAACCCACACCGGCCCTGCACAGCATCTCCGCCGCAAAAGCACCAACGCCGCCCAGCCCGATAATTGCAACACACGCATTGTCAAGTTTTTGTACCCCTTCATGACCAATCTGCAACTCAGTCCTTTCTCTCCAGTCTTCCATATAGATTATTCCTTTTCCAATGACTTTGCCTCATCCCAATACTTGTCCATCTCCTCCAACGTCATATCTTTCAGACTCCTACCCTGCTTAATAGTATGCTCCTCCAAATATCCGAACCTGCTGCGAAACTTCTTGCAAGTCTTTTCCAAAGCACTGTCGGGATTCAAATCATACAACCTTGCCGCATTGATAACAGAGAATAACACATCACCTAACTCATTTTCCGCCTGTATTTTAGAGTAATTGTTTGCCTGCTGCTCATTTGCTTTACTCTTTGCCTGCGCATTTACATACTCACTTAGCGCATCTTTGAGTTCACCTATCTCCTCGGCAACCTTGTCCCAAACATCCTCCTTCTTCTTCCAGTCAAACCCAACCGCACGCGCCTTATCCTGCATTCTGTAAGCCTTAATTATACTTGGAAGTCCCTCAGGCACACCACTTAACACAGTTTTATTACCATCCTTTTCCTTAGTCTTAAGCTGCTCCCAATTTTGAACAACCTCAGCCGCATTCTTTACCTTGGTAGAAGAATACACGTGTGGATGCCTATATATCAATTTATTGCAAAGCTGATTAATAACATCTGAAATATCAAAAGCTCCCTTCTCCTTTCCAATCTTTGCATAAAAAACAATATGCAACAGCAAGTCTCCCAGTTCCTTAGACATATCATGCAAATCTCCCTTGAGGATAGAATCACTCAATTCATATGTTTCCTCAATTGTCTGCGGCCTAAGAGACTCTATGGTTTGCACCCGGTCCCAGGGACACTTGACACGCAGCGTATCCATGATTTCCAAAAGATGATCAAAAGCCGCATTTTCCTTTGTTCTGTCAACCGCCACACCTTCCGTTGTATTGTCAGTCCTGTTTGCCGGTGCTATTTGTTCATTACTTGAATTGCATATTTGTTCATTATCTGATTTTCCCATGTCCAAAAACTTTTATTGCTCAATTTTACCGCACAAAGGTACTAATAAAAAAACGTC
>JAQWEK010000118.1:2421-4279 GCA_028704975.1 Bacteroidales bacterium
GCAACAAAGCAACGCAACGGGGGCACAACCTACCCCCGTAAAATAATTTGGAAAAATAACCGGCGGATATCGGTTACCGTCTTTTCAGGAAAAATGGAATTTGATAAGTTTTGCCTTTGCCGGCGGTTGAACGTTGAGCACTAAGCGCTGAACTCTTGGAGGAAACGCCGGATGCAGAAGATGATGATGAAGTGCTTTTTGCAACAGTCGGAGGATAGGTATCATCATCGGTATTAGCCATCCATATATCAAATCTCAACATTGAATACTCCGGAACGCCCTTGCCGCTGCTCACGCTGCTGGTAGAGCCATAACCGTAAGAAGATGAGAAAAATGCAGTGGCATGATCCAGAATTGTCATTGATTTAAGCGCTCTTGCAAATCCGGATACAACAGAACCGTCGCTACTGCTGCTACTGGACGATGTAGATGTTGACATATCTTTATATTTTGCCTGAATCTCCACGCTTAAAGCTGTGTAAGTATTATTTGTACTGTATATTCCATACTTTTTGGCTGTATCTTCTATGTTTGTGTCAAAAACATATCCGTCCAGCAATCTGCCTATGTACCAAACGTTTACATTTGTACTGGCTGCTATTGTATCTGCATCTGCCAAACCTTTTGGATGGGTGTAGTTCTTAAAATAGTAACCATACGCAGTGGAGTCTAATCCTCCAAAATATTTATTCGAATATGACTCAAGTGAATCTTTTTGAAATTTTTCCAAATCAGAAATAATATCCCCCATCGTGACCTCATAAATTACATTTACAGAACTCTCCTGGGTGGAAGATGTGCTTCCGGAATATGAAGTGCTATAGGATGTCAGCCAAGGCGGAACAATTGCCCTTATGTAGCCGCCTTTCTTTATTCTCTTAAACATTTCCTCCAAACCTTTGGCAGTCTGGCCGGTACCTATAATGAAAAATGTAGGTCCGTAATAAACGCTGGCGTCATACGTTCCAAGATGCCTTGCAAGAGCGGAATCGGTTGTGCTTTGGCATGTCCCCGCCAGGGAATATGTGTTGTAATGAACATAACAAACCATATCGTCTTTGAGAGCTGTTGTACCCGGGCCTTCCTTCTCCTCCAAGATTGTTAATCCAGACGGAAGCTTTGTAGCATTTGGATAATTGACCTTGATGTAGGAATTCAGAATTTTCTCTTGAATTGAGCGGCTGCTCTCGTCTTCATCTTTTGCGCATGAACAAAAGGCAAGCAGGCCCAGCGCAAGCATTAAAACCGTTTTGAATCTATTTATCATTGGTGCAAAGTTATTCTTTTTTTAATTTTTCACTATTTTATCTACAGTAATATCAAACAGCAGCGGCGACAATCTGGATAAATTAAACATCACGCTATTTCCGTATCCGTACTTGCCGGAAAAAATAATGTAGCAATTCTCCCCCGTCCTAACTCCATGAAGTCCGTTATGCAAACCGCTTATAAACCCGTCATTCCCAAGCACAACCTTACTGGCAGCTCCGTCCGTCACAAAATTGTTTGCCTTGGCAACCGTTGTGTCATTGGTGACAAACAAAGTGCCTTTCCCGCCGGAAAAAAGATAACCTGAATAGTGAAAATAAAGGGAATCTCCCGCCTCCAGGGAATCCGCGGAAGCTCCGGATGAAATCACAACTCTATTAGAACCGTTGAGTCTCACCACTTTATAGTTATAAGTGCTTACAAGTCCGGTTATATACTTATCAATGCTTTGCTCCTGAGAAACATACGTATTCTCATTATCCTGCTTTTCACAGGATACCACCACAACAGCTACAGCCAGAATAGTAAAGATTATTTTTTTCATCTGTCGGGAGTAAACTATATCAAAAGGTGTGCCGCAAGGAATCTA
>JAQWEK010000022.1 GCA_028704975.1 Bacteroidales bacterium
CAAGCTTGCCCTCTACAATTCTCTCTGCAATTGCAGCAGGCTTGCCCTCTTGTGCAACTTCCTCTCTGTAGATTTGCAACTCCTTGTCAATCACGCTCTGAGGGCAATCCTCCTTGCGGACTGAAACGGGAACCATTGCAGTAATCTGCATTGCAATCTCTTTAACAGCCTCATCAGCAATTTTCTTGCTGAATCCAACTATAGTTGCAACTTTCTTGTTGTTGTGAATATAGAAACCTACATAGGGGGCCTCTATCTTCTCATAGCAAGCAAGAACATGTTTCTCTCCGCTCTTACCCGTTTGGTCTGTAACAGCCTCTTCTACAGTCAAATTACCAACCTTGCACGTCTTTAATGCATCAACATCCGCAGGCAAGTTTGCAATAGCCGTATCTGCAATATCAGAAGCAAGCTTTTGGAATCCATCCGTGCCAGAAACAAAATCTGTCTCGCAACCAAGGCAAACCAAAACCGCTTTTGTATTGTCAGCATTAGTCCTTGCTAAAACTGCACCCTCAGAAGTTTCACGGTCAGAACGTTTTGCGGCAATCAACTTCCCTTTCTCCCTTAGAAGCTCTTTTGCTCTCTCATAATCTCCATTAGCTTCCACAAGAGCCTTTTTGCAATCCATCATGCCGGCCTGCGTCATCTTGCGCAGCTTCATTACATCCGATGCTTTAATATCCATATTAAAATCTCCTTTTTCTTTTTAAATCCCGACGGATTTATTCTTCTTTCTTTTCAACCTTCTCTATTTTCTTCTCTCCTTTAGAGGCAGGCTTAAATGTAGCCTTAATACCCTCTTTAGGAGTTGCCCTTGCCACGCTTCTTCTCGGACGAAGTTTTCTTCCCTCTGTAGGAACATCAATCTCATTCTTTTTCTCCTCCTCCATCTTTTCCATTTCCTTATCCTTGGATTTTTTCTCCTCCTCTGCAGCAACCTTTTCTTTCTCAACCTTTCTCTCTGCAAGTCCCTCACCAACAGCGCTGCAAAGAGCAGCCACAACTACTGAAATGGATTTAGCAGCATCATCGTTGGCAGGAATAACATAATCTACCGGGGTTGGATCACAGCAAGTATCAACCATTGCAATTACGGGAATCTTAAGTCTCTTTGCCTCTTTTAAAGCGTTGGATTCTTTTTGAATATCAACAATAAACAGAGCGGAAGGAAGACGGTTCAAATCTGCAATAGAGCCCAGGTTTTTCTCCAATTTTGCCCTCTGGCGGGTAACCTGCAGTTTCTCTCTCTTAGCAAGAGTCTCAAAAGTTCCGTCGGTAATCATTTTATCTATGGTGTTCATTTTCTTAACAGCCTTCCTAATTGTTGGAAAGTTTGTAAGCATTCCACCCGGCCATCTCTCTGTAACGTAAGGCATATTAACCTCTTTGGCCTTCTCTGCAATAATATCTTTTGCTTGTTTTTTTGTTGCGACAAAAAGAATTTTTCTGCCGCTGCGCGCCAAATTCTTCATGAAATTGGCAGCGTCATCTATCATAAACACGGTTTTGTGCAGGTCAATGATATGAATACCATTCTTCTCCATAAAAATGTATGGAGCCATCTTTGGATTCCACTTTCTCTTAAGATGTCCAAAGTGTGCGCCTGCATCTAGTAATTCTTGGAAATTTGTTCTTGGCATTTTTTTAATTTTTTAATGCGTTAATTTTTTCTGCCGTTTAGGTATCGGCCTCCCGACAGTTTCTTCTACATCAAGTAGAACTCTTTTTCAATCGCGAGTAGTGACCTTGTCAATCTCGCAGATTTTCCGCGGGCGAACAAGAAGCAAGTAATTTTAAATTCAGCAAAAATTTGAGAATAAAAAGTCTGCAACTTTAAATCCAACCCGTGCGTAATCAGTTGTAATGCTCTAACGTTTACTGAATTGGAAGCGTTTGCGTGCACCCGGCTGACCCGGTTTCTTTCTCTCAACCTCTCTCTGGTCACGAGTAAGAAAACCGTTTTTCTTTAGAATTGAACGATAAGCCTCAGCGTCTACTTTGCATAGTGCGCGTGAGATTGCAAGGCGAAGAGCCTCTGCCTGTCCTTTAATTCCGCCGCCAACCAAGTTAACCTGAATATCAAAGTTAGCTAAGGTATTGGTGGCCTCAAGTGGCTGTCTTACAATATAAACAAGAGACTCATCTGGAAAATATTTCTCCAGTTCCTTGCCGTTAACTGTAATGTTGCCTTTTCCGGTGTTCACGAAAACGCGAGCAATTGCTGATTTACGTCTTCCAAGGGCGTTAATTTTCTCCATGCTCTAAATTTCGTTTAATTTGATTGTTTTTGGTTTCTGTGCTTCATGCTTGTGTTCTGCGCCTGCATAAACATGCAAATTGCGGAACATCTGAGCACCCAGCCTTGTTTTTGGAAGCATGCCTCTGACAGCCTCCTCAATAAGTGCAACCGGTCTGCGCTGCAATAACTCCTTTGGAGTTGTAAAGCGCTGACCTCCGGGATAACCGGTGTATCTTACATACACCTTATCTGTCAACTTCTTTCCTGTCAAACGCACTTTAGCCGCATTGATGATAATAACATTATCTCCGCAATCTGCGTTAGGCGTAAAGTTGACTTTCTCTTTACCTCTAAGAAGCAATGCTACTCTAGAAGCAAGACGTCCTAAAATCAGGTCTGTAGCGTCAATGATCACCCACTCTTTAGTGACTGTTTTGCTGTTGACAAACACTGTTTTGTAACTTCTGTAATCCATCGTATGATGATATAAAAATTAAAATATCTTGTGCTTTAAACTTGCACACACCCCTTTTCCCAAAGGGGGTGCAAAGGTATACAAATTTTGTTGACCTGCAAATATTTCTGCAGAAAATTTGAAAAAGCAACTAACCCCAGGTTTCAGAGATATAATCTAAGAGTTTCATAACTGCTATCGGGTCCGGCTCCGTTACAAGTTTCATTCTTGTTTCTTTGAAATTTGGAAGAGCTTTAAAGTAGTTGCTCAAATGACGCCGCATCTCAAACATGCCACGCCTCTCTCCCTTAACTTCCAAAGACTTTGCGTAATGTTTTTTAGCAAGTTCAACTTTTTCTTTTACAGTTAAAGGCGGCATTTCTTCTCCGGTGGTAAGATAATGTTTTATCTCTTTAAAAATCCAGGGGTGACCATAGGTAGCACGTCCGATCATTACGGCATCAACCCCATACTTATCAAATGCATTGCGCGCGGATAGACCGTCTGTGATGTCACCGTTGCCAATGATCGGAATTTTCATGCGCGGATTTTTCTTTACTTCTCCAATTAGCGTCCAATCCGCTTCTCCCTTATACATCTGGCATCTTGTGCGTCCATGAATAGTAAGTGCTGCAATCCCCGCATCTTGCAGTCTTTCCGCAAGTTCTACAATTATGAGGGATTTGTCATCCCATCCAAGCCTGGTTTTTACGGTAACCGGAGTATGCACAGCCTTAACTACCATTTCAGTTATTTCCACCATCTTATCCGGGTAACGCATCATGCCGCTTCCCGCTCCGCGCTTTGCAATTTTATCAACCGGGCAACCAAAATTTATATCAATCACATCGGGATGAGAAGCCTCAGCCATTTTAGCCGCCTCTACCATTGCTTCAGGTATATGACCATAAATCTGTATCCCGACAGGTCTTTCATAATCATAAATTTGCAGCTTTTGCAAAGATTTTGTCACATTACGCACAAGCGCGTCTGAAGAGACAAATTCTGTGTACATCATGTCCGCACCAAACTCCTTGCAAATATATCTGAATGAAGGATCCGTAACATCCTCCATAGGTGCCAAAAACAGCGGATACTCCCCAAATGTAATATTGCCGATTTTCATTGGAACAAAGATAAAAGTTTTGAAACAACTTATAGTTGAAACAGAAGACCTAAATGTTAACTTTGCGCATATTAAAAATAAATAAGTATGAAAGAGAATTCAGAAAATATAAAAGTTCAAAAAAAGCTCAACCGCATTGGGGTTCTAACATCCGGAGGCGATGCTCCGGGAATGAACGCAGCCATTAGATCTGTAGTCAGATCTGCCATTTACAACAATATTCAACCTGTCGGGATTTACAGGGGTTATTATGGTCTTGTTAACAGACAGTTTGTGACAATGCAATCTCACTCTGTTTCAAAGATTATTTCCCAAGGAGGTACTATTTTAAAATCCAGCAGATTACCTGAATTTGACAAAAGAGAATATAGGGACATTGCTATAGAAAATTTAAGAGAAGCATCTATTGATGCGCTAGTGGTTATTGGCGGAGACGGTTCTTTCAGAGGCGCGCACCTGCTTGCAACGGAAAATGATTTTCCGATTGTTGGGCTTCCGGGAACTATTGATAATGACATATTCGGAACTGATTTCACAATTGGCTTTGATACTGCAATTAATACAGCAGTAGAGGCTATAGATAAAATCAGAGACACGGCGGATTCTCACAATCTTGTTTTCTTTGTGGAAGTTATGGGTAGGAATACCGGGTTTATCGGACTTTATACCGCCATCGCTACAGGCGCTGAAGCCACTATAATTCCAGAAGTTCACACAGATATAGATAGCCTTTGCGATTATCTTCTTAAAGAAAGAAGAAAGAACAAAACCAGCGGAATAGTAATTGTGGCTGAGGGTTCTGACCAAGGAAGCGCAACTGAAATTGCCGCAAAGGTAAAAGCTAAAATACCTGATTATGAGACGCGTGTAACAACACTGGGGCATATCCAAAGAGGAGGTTCTCCCACTTGCAATGACAGAGTTCTGGCCAGCACTTTAGGCAATGCCTCAATAAACGCTTTGATATCAGGCATTTCAGACGTTATGATTGGACAGGTAAACGGCCTGGTTGCATATACTCCGTTTGCCGAAGCGTGTGCAAAACACAACCCGATAAATCAAAAATGGATTGAGGTTGCACACATTCTATCATTGTAACTGATAGCTTCTTGCAGGAAATTTACTCCAAATTTTTACGGACGCCGTCAAGAAAAATTTTCATTTTGACAGCGTCTTTTTCTTTCACAATTTCCTGCAACAGAGAGAGTTTGTTTTGTATCCCCGACAGTTGTCTGGAGGTTAGCGGGTTGAACAATATTTCCGTAAGCAGGTAGTCATCTTCTGACAAGAGACCGTGAGCAATCGCAAGATGTTTTTTAAAAGTTGTGCCCGGTACATCCTGGTGCTTCATGACGGAGCCGAAGACAAGCGTACTTGCAAAAGGCACTGAAAGAGAGTAAGATACAACCTCATCATGCTGCTCAAAAGTATACTCTCTTACATTAAGACCCAAGGAATTAAACAGCTCCCGGAAAAATCTTAACCCGGCCTTATCCGTACCTCTGTTCTTTGCAAAACCGCGGACACCGGAGTTGCGCTGCTTTTTAAAATTCCCCTTTTGCACACCCGGTTCATTAATGATAATTGCATTCTCCTGCTGCAAATTTCCCATGCTGGCAAAGGTTGGACCAAACATGGGATGCACTGATATATAACGGAATCCGCTCTCCTCATAAAATTTTTTCAATCGCGTTTTAACAGAAGCAATATCTGAAATTACGCAATTGTCAGGGAGGAACGTCATAACTTTTTTGAATGCCTGTATAGTGCAGTTGAGTGTAACACAATTAATTACAAGATTAGGTTTAAAAGCCTTAACCTCTTTATAATCCGTAAAGCGCAGCACATTGTACATAAAGCGCAATCTTTTAACATCTGTATCAAGAACTGCAACCTTATGATTAAAGCTCAGCAAATCACAGAAGAAAGAGCCCATTTTGCCGGCTCCCAGAATCAAAATCTTCATCTTATAATATGTTACTCACTTCTTTTTTGAAGCAATCTTTTTTAAAACTTTTGCTTTTTTCTCCTCCCGGTTCGTCATTATCTTCATCTGAACATCCACAGACTCGCGATGGATACTCTCCATAATCCCTGCAACAAAATCTTTGTTCAATTCTAAAGACTCCGCAAGCTTTTCCCTATCCTTCATTATGTCTCCATAACGCTTTGTTTGCAGAACAGGCATATTGTGTTCTTTTTTGTAAGTTCCTATTTCTTTGGATATTGCCATTCTTTTGGCAAGAAGTTCTACAAGTTTCCCGTCTATCTCATCTATGCGTCCTCTTAAGACATTTATGTTTTCCGTTGTCTGTACATTATCTCTCATGACAAGCATTTTTAACGTGTAGTCCAAAACATCAGGAGTCAGCTGCTGGGCTGCGTCACTTAAGGCAACATCGGGATTACAATGTGATTCAATGATTAACCCGTCATAATTCAAATCCAACGCCTGCTGGGAAAGCGGAGCTATCAGTTCACGCTTACCGCCCATGTGACTTGGATCGCAAATCATTGTTGCATTTGGATATCTGCGCTTCATTTCAATCGGGATATGCCACAGCGGAACATTGCGGTAGATTTTTTTATCATATGAGCTGAAACCTCTGTGTATCAATCCAATATTTTTTACTCCCGCATTGTAGATTCTCTCAACGGCACCGCACCACAGCTCAATATCCGGATTTGTAGGATTCTTTATAAGTACCGGAATATCAGTTCCTTTAAGAGCGTCCGCCAAAGCCTGAACTGCAAAAGGATTTGCAACCGTACGCGCTCCCAGCCAAATTAAATCTATTCCAGCTTTAAGAACTTCAAAGACATGCTCCGGAGTCGCAACTTCCGTAGCAACCGGCATTCCCGTCTTTTTCTTAACTTCCTTAAGCCATGCAAGCCCCTCAACTCCAACCCCTTCAAATCCGCCCGGTTTTGTACGCGGCTTCCAAATTCCCGCACGAAAAATTTTGATTCCTTTTGCAGCAAGTTCCTCTGCGGTTTTCAGAACTTGTTCTCTGCTCTCCGCGCTACAAGGGCCGGCAATAACAAGCGGCCTCACATTGTCAATCCCTTTTACTGTTAATTTCTTTATGTCCATTTGTAAAATTATTATTCACATTTGATTCTTTTAAGTGCTTTTACAAGTGTCTGTTTGTTAGCACACAAAGATATTCTAATATAGTTTTTCCCTTCACTTCCAAAGATAAAACCGGGAGTAAGGAATACTTTTTTATCATACAATAAATCGTCACATATTTTTTGTCCCTCATTTCTTACTCTGCCCCACAGGAACAGCCCGCTCTGATTTTTGCGAACCTCACAACCTATTGACTCTAAAATTTGAGCAGCCAAATCTCTGCGCTCACTATATACCTTGTTGATTTTTTTGTACCAGCCATCTTGAGCCTTAAGAGCCTCAACTGCAGCCATCTGCAAGCCCTTAAACATTCCGCTGTCCATATTGCTTTTAACACGCAAAATCCATTGAATAAACAATTTATTGCTTGCAGCCATTCCTATTCTCCAGCCCGGCATATTAAAAGTCTTGCTCATAGAATTAAGCTCAATGCAAACATCTTTTGCCCCCGGAACGGCAAGTATGCTTATAGGGTGTTCATTGAGAATAAAACTGTAGGGATTATCATGACAGATAATAATGCCGTGTTTTTTTCCAAACGCTACAAGTCTCTTAAAAAGAGCCATATTTGCATTTGCGCCCGTTGGCATATTTGGATAATTGCACCACATAAGCTTTACTTTATCCAAATGAATTTCACCTGCGGCATTTTGTTTTTCCAACTCCTCAAAATTTGGAAACCAATTATTCTCCTCTTTTAAAGAATAATTAATAACATTAGCGCCAACAAGCTTAGAAACAGATGCATACGTTGGATACCCTGGGTTTGGTATCAAAACGCCGTCCCCGGGATTAACAAACGTCATTGAAATATGCATAACCCCCTCTTTGCTTCCAATCAGAGGAAGAATTTCACAAGACGGGTCAAGGGTCACACCATACTTTCTTTTATAAAAATCTGCAAAACCCGCGCGCAATTCAGGCAACCCCACATAAGATTGATACCCGTGTGAATCCGTACGCAATGCACAATCATACAATGCCTTAACTGTTGCATTGGACGGAGGAAGGTCCGGACTCCCAATTCCCAAATTAATCACATCTTCTCCGGAGGCATTCATTACTGCAATCTCTTTGAGCTTAACGGAAAAATAATATTCCTGCACGTTCTTAATCCTATGAGCCGGAGAAAATTTCATATTTGCATTTGTATTTGTGTCTTTTGTTTTCATCTCTTTTTTTTGCAGAAAAATATTATTCTATGTTTAGACATTTTGTTCCCCCTTCTTCATATTCTCCCAAAATTTTAAACTCTTTTGTCAGCGGTACAATTGCATCAATTGCCTGTTTATAACGCTTATAATCATCAAATAATACATTGATATAAAACTGGTATTCCCACTCATGTCCAACAATCGGCAAACTTTGAATCATGCTAAGATTCATTCCGTAAAATGAGAGAATTGTCAAAACTTTTGATAGACTTCCGGTCTCATGCGGCAAAGTAAAAACTAAAGAACTCTTGTTTGCGTCTTCAACTTTTTTTGCAACACTTTTATTCTCCAAAATTAAAAAGCGTGTAAAGTTTCTCTTGTTTGTCTCAATACCATCCGCAAGAATTTCCATTCCGTAAAGCTCGGCCGCAACAGAGGGACAAATTGCCGCATGGTCAGTTAAATTGTTATCCTTTATCCACTTAGCACTCCCTGCAGTATCATCCCTCTCCACCATTTTAACATTGGGCAACGTCTCCAGAAAATCCGCACACTGCATAAATGCCATTGGATGAGAGTTAATCTCTCTAATCTGATGAATCCCTATACCGGGCATTACAACAAGAGAGTGGGAAATTCTCAATTTATATTCTCCGATTATTTTTAAGTCACAACTTCTTATCAGCTGATAATTCTGAAGAAGACTTCCGGCAATTGTATTCTCAATTGCCATAATCCCAAGCAGCGCAGGGTCCCTCTCCACTTTAACGGCAAGCTCTTTAAACGTATCACAATCAATAGTTTCTATCTCTTCATTACTAAAATAATTCTTTGCCGCAATATAGTGATTGCAACCTCCTATACCTTGTATTGCCACTCTTTTCATCTTAAAAACTTTCCTCTCTTTTATCTTTTATATCTGTCGCGACAGATATAAAAAAACCCCCGCTCTTTCTTGAGCAGGAGTCTATATATAAATTTAATTCTCTTGTTTGAATGATTTACAACGCGCTCCCGCTCTTACCTCTTAAAGTAAAAGTAAAAATAATAAACGCCGGTAAATCGTCTGTACAACATTTTGTTAACTGGAGTTTTACCACTACAGTGCCGCAAAGGTATGTATTTTTCCTTACGGTTGTTTATTTTTCTTAAACAAACCTCTTAAAAATACCCTTAAAAGTGTTGTTTTAACACTCAAAAATATTTACTTTTGTATAATAATTACAAATTATAAGGGCTGTGGCAATATATACACATAAGAATATCAGTGCATTAACAAAACACATTCCCAATAATAGTGGAATTTTTGTTATAATTGATAAGCATTTGAGTTCGTATTTCTCGCTTTTTCATGGTTTGCCCCTAATTAAACTTACGGCAACCGAACAAAACAAGTCATTGGAAACTGTTGCAGCCATCACTAACAGGCTGCTAAAACTTGGAGCCGACAGAGATTGCTTTATTATCGGAGTGGGCGGCGGAATAACAACAGACATTGCGGGTTTTGTAGCATCAATTTACAAAAGAGGTGTCCGTTTTGGCTTTGTGCCAACAACTTTGCTTGCACAGGCAGACGCCGCTCTTGGCGGAAAAAACGGTGTTAATTTTGACAACTACAAAAACATAATAGGAAACATTAACCAGCCGATGTGGGTATACGAGACCCCGGTGTTTTTCCCTTCCCTTCCGCCAAGAGTTTTCAGAGAGGGAATTGCTGAGGTTCTTAAAACATTCTTGATTTTTGATGCGGCGTATTACAAAAAGGCGGTAAAGTTTTTTTCCACTTATAACCCTAAACAACAGAGCGATAAGAGCGTGAATGCTTTTAATGATATTCTTGCCAAGTGCGGATTTTATAAATCAACAGTGGTGAGCAAAGATGAATTTGAGAGAGGAGAAAGAAGAAAACTGAACTTTGGACACACGTTTGCACATGCAATAGAGAAATATTACAATAGCCTGGATGCCAAGGTAATGACTAAAGCCCTGGAACAAAAAAATTATAAGCCTATAAAACCGTCTTTTATGCACGGAGAGGCGGTAAGCGTTGGAATTGTGATGGCAGCAATGATTTCAAAAGCGGCCGGCCACTGCACGCAAAATTTTATAGATATGCTACAACAGGATTTCCAAAGCGTTGGACTGCCGGTTGATTGCAAGGTAGAACTCAATAAATTGCTTAAATTTATCAGATATGATAAAAAAGTAAGCGGACACCGCATACATTTTATTATGCCGTATGAGCCGGGGCACGTGGAAGATGAATTAATTAGTCTGAATGATTTATATAAGCTCGCCAAGGAGGCGGAGAAAAAAATAGATGAGTAAAATGTCTGTAAACGGGAGAGAGATTATTTGTGCTTGCGTTGGAGAGCCAGATTCTTCTAAGTGCGCGGATGCGCTCAAAAAATGCGGATTTGCAGAAATCAGAGGTGATCTCTGCAAATTAAAAACCACTGAAATTCAAAAAATCATATCAGAACACAGCCATTTAATTTTTACATATAGAATTACTCCGCAGACAGAGTCAATAGCCAGAGAACAAATGCTTGCCGCCATAAATAGCGGCGCAGCATTTATTGATATACAAGAAGACGTACCTATAAAATTGTTTGAGGAGATAAAAAAAGCAATAGAAAAAAACGGCAAGTGTAAACTTATTGTTTCATATCATAATTTTGAGTGCACGCCGCAACTTTCTGAACTGGAAGCAATTGTTCAGAGATGTAAAAATAGGGGAGCAAACCTTGTAAAAATGGTAACCACCGCATCAAATATTTCAGACGCATCCGCAGTGCTCCGTTTGTACCGGAAATTCCATGAAAATTTAATTGCGTTTGCAATGGGAGACGCCGGAAGATTCACCAGAATTGCCTCTTTATATTTAGGAGCACCTTATACATATTATTCATACTCAAGTCCTACCGCAGACGGGCAATACTCGTATACAGATATGAATAAAATATTGGACAGCAAGAACTATGAGTTCCGTGTCCCCTCAATGAATGACAGCAAACTCTTCCTCCAGTATATAAAAGCATCAATAAGCGGCAACCATAGAAACTTAAACAAATCAGTTACTGTTCCCTGTTCCAAAAGCATAGCTCAAAGAGCAATAATAGCGGCCGCTATTGCAAAGGGAGAGAGCATATTAGAGAATTTTGAACCTTGCAATGACATTACTTCTGCAATAAATTTTGTCCGTAAGGCCGGGTGCCTTGTTACTTCCAAAAGAAATGATTTTGGTGAAAAATACCTTATAGTTAAAAGTCCCGGTATAGAACAATGGAAAAAATTTCAGCTCATAAATACAGGAGAATCCGGCTTGCTCACAAGATTGCTGATGCCGGTATTATCTTATGTATCAAGTATTAGAAGCCACACGGAAATAGCATCAAAAATTACAATAATCGGGGAGGGCAGTTTGCTTAAAAGAGATTTAAGTTCTTCCGTCCAATCATTAAAAGAATCGGGAGCATATTGTTCGGCAACAAAAGAGAATAAATATTTACCATTTGTTGTCGGCGCAGGAATAAATAAACATCGCTTCTCAATATCCGGAAAAGATAGTTCTCAAACAATTTCCGGTTTTTTAATGACTCTTCCTCTTCTGGATCACGACAGTGTATTGACGGTGGAGAACCCAACCAGCACTCCTTATATTATGCTAACTATAAGCATATTAAAGAAGTTTGGCATAAAGCTGAAACGTATTTCTGAGGAGAATAAAATAATATTCTATATTAAAGGCGGACAGACATACAATCCCGTTCATTTCCTTATGGACTCAGACTGGAGCTCTGCCTCCAATTTTGCCGTAGCCGGTGCAATTGCAAGTTCTCTTGCAAATAAAGCCGCCGATAAAAACTCAACGCCCGCCTCTTTTACAATAAAGAACATGAACACCAAAACAAATCAGGCAGATGAGGCCGTTTTGGATGTTTTGCAACAGTGCGGAGCAAAAGTAAAAACTATTAAATCATCTCATAAAGAGGTTATTAAAAAGGAAGATACAAGATACAATGTCAGACGTTCAGTTTCCGTAAATCTAAAGGATGTAGTTATCTCTGCAACTGAACTCAATTCATTTACATTTGATGCTACCAACTGCCCGGACCTGTTTCCAATACTTACAACTTTGGCATTGCACTGCAACGGATCAAGCAAAATAAAAGGAGTCAACAGGCTCCTTAAAAAAGAGAGCAACAGAGCGGAATCTTTGGTAGAAGAATTTTCAAAATTTGGAACTGAGATTTACGCAGAAGGTGATGTAATGATAATAAACGGATTATCAGATGTTTCCACTTTTAGAGATATTTTACTTTCATCTCACAATGACCACAGAATTGCAATGGCGCTTATAATTGAAGGGATGATGCAGGAGAACTGTCGGGAACAAAAAAATATAAACGGTACTATAAAAATTGATGAAGTTAAGTGTATTGATAAATCATTCCCTTCTTTCATTGAAAGGTTGCAGTTGAAAAGGCAATAAACTTTTGCATACTGCGATTTCTTTGAAAATCAATGTAAAAGACTTATCTTCACTAAACAAACTTAAAGAGTTATCATTATGAATTCATACGGGAGGAAATTCAGACTCTCCGTTTTTGGAGAATCACACGGTACAATGATTGGCGTAACAATGGATGGAGTGCCGGCCGGAATGCCTTTAAAAGAGAGTGACTTTAGCATGGATTTAAAAAGGCGCAAAAGCGGAGGCATTGGCACCACTCTGCGCAGAGAAGATGACACACCGCTCATTATATCAGGTGTTTACCACAACACAACAACCGGAGCTCCTCTTACGATTGTTTTCAGAAATCAGAATACAGACTCATCTGATTATGAAAAAATAAAAGAGTGGCCTCGTCCCGGACACGCAGATTTTGTGGCAATGGAAAAATTCTGCGGATTTAATGACATAAGGGGGGGCGGACACTTTTCCGGACGTATGACGCTTTGCCTTGTAGCTGCCGGAGTTGTTGCCAAGAAAATACTCGCGACAGGTAATTTTGAGGGAAGCAAACCTGTGAAAACCGCCAAGCATCATGCAATCTCAATCTCTGCAAAACTTAAGGCGATTGGAGGAGAAACAGATGATAAAAAGTGGGAAACACTTATAAAAGAGGCAATTAAAGAGGGAGATTCTTTGGGAGGACTCATTGAGTGTACTTGCAGCAATGTTCCTATTGGACTTGGAGAACCGTTTTTTGACTCTTTGGAATCACAGATTTCTCACCTGATATTCTCAATTCCCGCAACCCGCGGAATTGAATTTGGAGACGGATTTAAAGCAGCGGAAATGAAAGGCTCTCAGCACAATGACTGTATTATAGATAAAAATGGCAAGACAAAAACCAACGGTGCCGGAGGAATTAACGGGGGAATCTCAAACGGTAACCCCATTATCTTTCAAGTTGCAATAAAACCGACATCAAGCATTTCCAGAAATCAGAAAAGCTTTGATTTTGTAACGGGCAAAGTAGAAGAGTATTCCATCCGCGGCCGCCATGACTGCTGCATAGCGCTCCGTTGTCCGGTAATAATTGAAGCTGCTGCAGCTATTGCACTTGTAAACGCCTAAAACAAATAGATTACAGTATGCTCAACGCATAAAAAAGCCGACATTTCAGCCGGCTTTTTATTTTGTTTATCAATTAATTGTACAGCCAGTTATAATTTGAAACGTTGGTAGATACCGATGTGTCATACCAATACTGAGCATCTGTAGCAAAAGTAGAGTACCAGTTAATATAGTTTGTATAAATTGATGCAACATCTATTCTCTCTCTTGCCCAATGAAATTCCGCAGGTATCATCAATGCCCAGACTAATCCGTTCCTCAGTCTATACGGATTATCTTCTGACTTCCAGTCATTTGGATTTGTGGGGTCATATTTAAGCAGATTAGGGTCTATCAGGTCTGTGGCATTAAAAGTCATTAAATGAACCTCCCTGCCTCTGTACATTGCGTCAAAATTCTTGGATACGGTAATGAACAAATTGAATGCATCCATTCCGAGTCTTGCCGGGTCAAAAGGCGTTGTAAATGTGACCGTTGTCTCTTTCTCTACCGGCGTGACATCACTGCCTCCTGTGTAGCCGGTATTTACAAACGTATTTACTCCAAATACCTCCGCGGGAGAGTTAAGGAGAGGAAATACCGCATAAGTCTGTCCGTTCTCGCAACCATTTGATTGTGAATGGCCTATAGGCCCGGCCGCAAGCGCGCTATTTGTAGTTGTAACTGAAGAGACTTCAGACGTACTTACTCCGTCCAACTGTACGCCACAACTTAACAGCATGGATGTGCCGGCAGCCATTAACTTCCACTTAACTTTCTCATATACGACCATGTTGCTTGCATTCTTGTAGTATCCTATATTGCAATATATTACAAGGTCATTCAAATCATAATCTCCGATATCCGACCATAAGTCCTCAAATGCATATGTGCAATAACTTCCTTCTGAAGGGAAATATGATACATACGCCAAAGTTGGATCATTGGGGAACTGGTCCGTATCATCAGGCACTCCGTCTCCATCCGTATCTACGGGACCTGTATTTATGTGCCCTACTCCGTGATTATAAGTGGTTGCGGGAATATCATTTATGCGGGCCGGACCATCATCGTCATATCCGAAATAGGCTGGTAGTAGATATCCATAAGCATCATTACATAATCTTCTTGTCCAGTACAAACACTCAGCCTTATCTGCTGCGTTTGCGTAATAAACCTCAATAGCTCCTTCATAGTCCAGATTATAGATACCGGTTGAAGAACTTATAGTGGATGCGGCATCTTTGGTCAGAGTACCGGAACTTCCCGTCTCCTGCATACCTACAATTACTAACGCATAATCATAGCTTGAGGTGTTATAAAACATCACATTATTTAAAGAACCGCTAGTATTTAGTTTATTGAATACGGCAATGCTTCCTCCTTCCATAAAAAAGTGCTGAGTGTATCCGTATTCCGTCTCATAATTATATTGATTGGCCTCAAAAAGAGAACCTTCATATAAAGAAACATCAGACGATTTTCCCGGAAGAAATGTATCCACCCCCAAATAACCGTAATTATACACACCACTAATCTGAGTAGGAGAAAGAGACCCGGAACACGTAAAATTACCATAGTTTACAAGGTTAGAAATATGATTATAATTCCCTGTAAGTTTTAAATCATTGCAAGAAAAATTTGCTCCTTCTTCATTTTCAATTCTTGATTCATATTCATAATAGCCACTGCCGGCGGAAATATTTTGAACATCAACTGTACCAAAATTATAAAAAGCTGAATGATAACCTATGGAAAATGTCGGTGCATTGCTTGCAGAAAAAAAGGAGCCGGTGGAAGAGTTATATATATTGGTGCCCAAAAGCGAATAACTTGTACGAGAGCCCTTCCCAACATTAATAGTGCCGTTGTTTATTATATTTGATACGTATCCCCATAAATAATTTACGTTGTGAAATTGGAAACCACCCTGCAAATTAAGCGTGCCACCCTCTTTGACCTCAATCATTGTTTGCCCGTCAAAATATGTACCTCCGGAAGAATACCCAGTAATTGTGAGTGTTGCACCTGGCAGAATGACAATAGACGCCTTATCGAACGACATACTGCAGTCCAAAGTTACATCTCCCGCTATAAAGATTTCAGAATAATTGGAAATCGCATCAAACATAGAACTGTTACTCCACAAAGCCGGACCTTGCAACAGCCAATTGCCTGCTCTTTTAATACTTGACCGTACACTTGACGCACTATTGCTGCTTGTAAATATTCCATCATAATCGCTTGGCACTGAGATACCTGATGGTATTGACGCAACCTTGTACAAGCCAGAACTCTTTGATAAAGCTCCGGCTTTAGCGTTTGTGGATAAGGTTGGTTTAACATAAGAAGTTGCCTTTGTTCCGTCTACAACATATTTAAACATGCGCACAGAACTCCCGGGCACCTTTGCCCAAATATAAAGGGTGTCAAGTCCCGTAGGCAAATCTATCGTTGCCTTGTACGGTTTGCCGGTGTAGGCAGCACCTTCACTTACAATGTATTTACTTGTGTACAACGGCCTTGTGTAGACCCTGACAGTTGTCGCATATTTCCGGTATGCGGCACCTACAACAGGAGTTGTAACGCTGATTGAAACGGCATGAGTAGTCTTCCAGTCAAAGCCATCTAGGACAGCATCCGTTCCCTTAATACCGGGATTTTTAACACAGGAAACAAGAGCAAAACAAACCGCAATAAAGAAAAAAAAATTTTCTTTCTTTATTAAAACACTCTTATATCGCAACACATTCAATCCCAAGAATAACTTTATTAAGGAGCAAACAGCTATATTTCAACTAATTGTATAACAAACTCACATCATCAATATTGCCGCTGACGGAAGTGTCATACCAAAGTTTTGATGTCTCCGAATTTTTTGTGTACCAATCTACATATCTCTTGTAAACAGTTGATATAGAACTGGATTCTATACACCAACGAAACTCTTTTGGTATCATCAAGGCCCATACAAGACCCGTCTTAGTCTTGAAAGGATTAGAAGCGGACCTTATCTCACCCGATGCATTTGAATCATAAGTCAACAACGTAGCATCCATTAAATTGGTTGGACCAAAGTTCATCAAATGAACTTCTCTGCCTCTATCCGTATTCTTGTAATCTCTTGATACAACAATAAATGCATTAAATTTGTCCATGCCAAGGGAACTCTCTGCAATCGGAGATGTAAACGTGATAACACTCTGGTGCTCCTCCGGAACTACGTATGCATCTGTATTCCTAACATTTATAAATGTCTCTCTGCCAAGCACTTCATTTGGGTTATTAAAGAACGGGAATACCGCATAAGTTTGTCCGCTCTCGCAACCATTTGACATTGAATGTCCTATAGGCAAAGACTTAAGATTTGAATTATCATTTGTTACAGATGCAACTTGGGATGGCGTAACTCCGTCCAGTTGAACTCCTGCCGCTACCCAATAAGAACAACCGGCGGCCATTGCTTTCCATTTAACTTTCTCATAGACCACATTATTGCTTGCATTCTTATAATAACCTATGTTGCAATACATTACAACGTCATTCATATCATAGTCTCCGGCCTCCGGCCATTTGTCCTCAAAGATATAACTGCAATATCCTGTCTCTGAAGGAAAGTACGTTATGTATGCTAAAGTTGGGTCCGCAGGGAAAGCATCCTCGCTATCAGGAACACCGTCACCATCCGTATCTGTTGGAGTTGACCCGCTTACAACACCTGCTCCAAGATTTTCTCCGCTGTCCGGAATATTATTTATCCTTGACGGACCGCTTGCATCGTGTCCAAAATATGCCGGACCATCCTTGCCGCCTCCCAAATCCTTATTGCAAAGACTGTTTGTCCAACTCTGTGATTCCGTGGCATTTGCTGCATTAGGATAATAAACTTCAATTGCTCCGTCAAAGTACGTGTTTGACATTGTTGTACCGTCAATTTTAGATGATGCATCAGCTGTCAATGTTCCGTCTGTGCCGACTTGCATCCCCAAAACTACCAAGCCGTAATCCGAAGAAGAAGAGTTTACAAATGAGCAATTCCAAGTTGAACTCTGGAATTTATCAATTACAATGATGCTCTGCGGATCCATATTGATTTTAGTCGTATTTACTGAAAATTTCTTTACACTAAATAAAGAGCCGCCGGTACAGTTAATCGTTGTATTATATACATCTATAAAAGAATTGCAAGCAAGATAAC
>JAQWEK010000119.1 GCA_028704975.1 Bacteroidales bacterium
AGAGGATTAGATGGTATTAAGAAGGCTGTTATTGATCTTAACGGTTTCCCATTGCATGTTGGTATTGCAAACGGGCTTGGAAATGCCCGCAGACTTCTGGAAGAAATCAGAAGCGGAAAGAGTGAGTTCCATGTAATTGAGATTATGGCATGTCCGGGAGGTTGCATCGGCGGCGGCGGACAGCCACAGCATCATGGAAATGTAGAGATTCTAAAGGCCAGAACAGCTGCTCTTTACAGAGAAGATGCAAACAAGAAGCTGAGAAAGTCTCATGAGAATCCTTATATAATTAAGTTGTATGAAGAGTATTTGGGCAAACCTCTTAGCGAGCAGTCTCACAAACTTCTTCACACCCATTATTTTAACAGAGCAGAAAACGAATAAGTTATGACAGAAGTAAAAGCAAAAATATCTCCTTCAGCTTTGATTAAAGTTGAACAGATTTGTGAAAAGCACGGAAACAGACCGGGCGAACTTATTAATATTCTGGAGGAAATACAGGGAACTGTAGGTTTTCTTCCTGAGGATGTGCAAAGACTTATTGCACACAAATTGGGACTTCCTGCTTCAAAGATAAACGGAGTTGTTTCTTTCTATACGTTTTTTACTACAACGCCTAGAGGAAAACACAGAGTATCAGTTTGTTTAGGAACCGCCTGCTATGTAAGAGGCGCAGAGAAAAACATTGACGAGATAAAGAGAGTTCTTGGAATTGAAGTTGGCGACACTACTCCCGACGGAAAATTCTCACTGGACTGTTTGCGCTGTCTTGGAGCTTGCGGACTGGCTCCGGTTATGATGGTTGACGAGCAGGTTTATGGTCGTCTTCAGATGACGGAAATACGTAAGATATTGGATTCCTACGAGTAGCAATAAAGCGCGCGCTATATTTTAAAAAAAGCAGCCGATAAAATCGGCTGCTTTTTTTTACCGGCATAAGAAGTGCCGCATTATTAAGTGTTAAGCACATTACATTTTTTCACAGCCAATTTTGATCAGGTAGCTTTAAAAGTTAAAAACAATGTTGATGGTTTTTAAAAAAAAACATTAATAATCCTGCTGCTGATACTTATACAAATTGTCATACAAGCTCTGCAATACAGCCTTCCCCTTAGTCAGTCTGGCAGCCTTGGTATTAGGCTTGCCCCTGTCAGTGACCACGCTCTTAGCAGCTAAATCATAAGAAGTTACGCCTGTTGAATCTCTGAACACAAACCCGTTGTTATAGCATGAGAAAGCAAACGGATATTTGCCGTAATCTCCGGACAGTATATTTCTGCTATATATAAAGTTCTTATGTGAGAGCCCCATTTGAGCCAGCAGAGTTGCGGCAATATCGCTCTGATTCATAAACTTGCTAATAACTCTAGGATTGCCCTTAACCGCTCCCCCTATCCACAACATGGGACACTTAAAATAATCAGGATTACTGTCCGCCATATTATAAGTTATGTTATGGTCCGGCACTAAGATAATTAGCAGATTATCCCAAAGAGGAGAGGCTTTTAACTGCTTAATAAATTTTCCTAGGCAGTCATCCGTGTATGCGGCCGCATTGTACACTTCATCTGATAATCTATGGTAAGGAACTGTGAACGGTTCATGGCAACTTAACGTTAAAAAGGCTGAGAACCAAGGTTTTTCACTAGAACCAGCCGTTAAGTTATTCTTGCGGTCAAGCAAGTCTTTTGCAAGGTATGCAAACGTAATATGATCATTAACACCCCATGAATTTGTCTTGCGTTCCTCTTTAGTAAAGTTTACATCAGCCGTAATCTTTTGGAAATCCATATTGACCAAATAGCCTTTGGTGTTTGTAAAATTCACATCTCCGCCATACAGAAAATCTGTTGTATATCCTTGTTTTACAAGTTCATGCGGCAGACTTGGAAGAGCCCTCACTATTATGGGCATCTTCATCAAAGAAACAACCGGGAGTGCAGGATATCCGCTGAAAATACTTACAGTTCCGCGGTCAGTTCTGTAACTGTTTCCATAAAAATTCGAGAAGAATATTCCCTCTTTTACAAGAGCATTGTAATTAGGAGCAACATCGGCAGGAGCGCCAAGCGCCTCTATGAATCTTCCTCCAAAGCTTTCCATTTCAATCAGGAGTATATTGGGCCGCCGCGTCTTTAAAAGCGTGTCTGTCAATGAAGTAGAATTCTGTGCTGCCGTAGCTGCAAAGGATTTTACACCTGTTCCCGCAGCTGGATACAACTCACTTATAACTGAATCAAAGTCATCCGGTTTTAAAAATCTATACTGCTTGGAGAAATCTTCGCTCTTCCCTATTGAAGAAAGAAGACTGAAGGCCGGATTCACTGCGCTATGATTAAGATACTGGTCTTCTGAAAAATATACACGTCCGACATTCATTGTTGATTCCTTTGCGCCGCCGCGAATTGCCAAGAACAACAGACCGCCGCAACACAGTATGACCAACGTTCTCCACACTCTGCGCTCGGGAGATTTTTCTGTGGTGACAAAAGTATTGGAACATATTCTGGTCTGATGCTCATATATAATGTACGCAACCACTATAATTGCAAGTATTCTCATTACAATATACCAACTTGATACACTGGCCATTGCATCTTTCGGAGAATCTAAATAATTAAATACGGAAGCATCCAGCTTATAGTGCCAGAAGGGATAAAGAGAAATATCGGCCACAAAAATTATTGCAAGGACTATCGCAACAATAAAATGATAAGGACGCAAAACCTTGCGCATGTTAAAATTGCTATCAAAAGGCCACCAAATGCTCACCAAAACTCCTAAAAACGGAATTGCCGTAAGGTATCCGGCAACAGATAAATCCATCGGCAGGCCATGCCATATGACAGACATGAATTTGCCAAAACCGTAGTGAGCGACACCTTCCGTAAAAGCCATAAATAGAGGCTTTTGTACCAAAAATAGAAAAACCCAGCCAACATAATACTGGATTAAATATTCTAATCTTCTCCTCATAACGGGTGCAAATTTAATAAAAAACCTCTTGAACTAATTAACGTTCAGTAAGTAAATAAATCCAATGGACAAGCTGTAGAAATAGGCAAAGTCAAATTGCAAGAAATTGAGCGAGTGCGTTTCGTACGAGCAATGATTTTCTGTAGAAAATCATTAGCGAGAAGTAAGCCAGAGCGAAATCTTGCAATTTGCTTTGCTAATTTCTACAGCTGAAATTTGTTTAGCATATTTCTAAGGTTGCAATTTGTTTTGCTTAAACTATTGTTATTTCAAAAGATTTGCGTAATTTTGTTGCGTAGTTAGAAAAAGCATAATGTCAGTTTCATCAAACGCACTGTTGCGACATATAACAATAGATGCATGCCTTAGAGACGCAAGTCGGAAGTATACACTTCTGGATTTGATTGAGGCTTGTACTAACGCCATCAAGGAGAACAGCAAGATTAAACTGAAGGACCATTTTGTGGTATCTACCCGTACAGTGCAGCTGGACTTACAGTTCATGAGAGACAAAAAGCGAGGATATAATGCGCCAATTGTAGTCTATGAACAGAAATACTATAAGTATAAAGATCCAGCATATTCCATCGGCAATGCAAACGTAAAGCAAACCAACATGGAACCTCTTTCTGATATTGCAGAAACATTGCGCAGATATACTAGAATTGAAGGGATGGAATCTCTTAAGGGTTCTGTTGAACTGATTCAGGAAGTTATTGACACAAAGGTTAATGGGGGGAGCAGGTTGATTGCGTATCAGCCTGTGATAAATCCTTCCGGAGGACAATTTTTTGATGTTGTAAAGGATGCTACAATTCACCGCAAAGTGCTTAGTTTGAACTGCACGGAGGCTTTAAGCTCCGCAGCAGAGCAAGTTATTTTCTACCCTCTTTATATGAAGGAATATTTGAGCCGCTGGTATGTTGTTGGTTATGAAGATGGCAAGGAGGGCTACCACGTAATTCCGCTGGAGAGTGTATCAAGTTATTCTTACGCAATTCTCCCGTTCCCTCCTAATTATAGTTTTGACTCTGACAGTTACTTCAAAAATATAATTGGAGTTACTAAACCGTCGGGGACATTAAAACAAGAGATTACTTTAAGGGTCGGCAGTGCGCTTGTGCCGTTTGTGACGCTTAATCCTCTCCATTCCAGCCAGAGGCTGGTAAGTAAGGAAGAAAACGGTGATTGCGTCTATAAGATTAGCGTTATCCCAAATGAAGAGTTTTACAGGTTGGTATTTGAAAATCAGCCAAATGTCGCAATAATAAGTCCTAAGTCCACGGGG
>JAQWEK010000120.1 GCA_028704975.1 Bacteroidales bacterium
TATGACTTTCATTGCAATAGGATATCCAATTTCAATAGCTGCTTTTACAGCCTCGTTTGCCGTAAGTGCAATTTCCTGCTTTGTCCTGTTTATTCCGCTTGCATCCATAAGTTCCTGTACCATAAACGGAGGCATCCATCCGTCCGGACTTTTCTTTATAATGTCTCTAATCATCTGTTTATCAATAGCCGTAGAAGAACTGTCGGCAAATACTCGTGGTGCGTTCAACACATCAGCCAACGCTTCCCCAAAAACAACCTCATCTGTAAATGTGATGCCGCCTTTGTTGTGATACTCTTTAATGTAAGCCTCTGAATGAGAAGTAGATGGAAATACAGGATATATTGGTTTGGGGGTAGCCTTTATCTTTCTGAAAAGTACGTTATAAATTTCCGCGGAATCGCTCAATCCGGGACAGCCAAAAATTACTACTGTAGCATCTATCTGAGGATCGGTATCATATTTATCCATCAAAGCCGACATCTGTCCTGCAGTTTTGCCATACATATAATCTTCAAAGAAAACCCTCTGAACGTCTATGCCGTTGTGTTCCAGCGCATCTGTTAGCATAACCGCAGGGCCTCCCGCCTGAGTTAACACGGCAATTTTTTTCCCTTTAGGTCTCGGCTTTGACAGAATGCCCGCAATGTTCATCATCTCCTCTCTGCCGTAAGCCCTTATTATACCGCATTTTGCAAATAGAGCTCCAACCGCTTTTGTTGGCGATGCAAGCATACCGGTATGAGAAATTCCGTGTGAAATTTCATCGTTGCTGCAGCCGCCTTTTATTGCCACAATACCGGCTCCTTTATTTACCAGCGAGCGTGAATGTTTAAGTAACTTTTCAGAATCAGATATCTTCTCTATGTATACCGCTATAACTTTTTTCTCACAAGTCTTGGCATCATAATTCTCATCCATCCATTCAATTACATCTTCAACAGATGTTTGAATGGAGTAGCCGACGGAGATTATATTAGATATTTTTATACCGTACTTAATGGCAGATTCTACAAGAAAAACAATTGTTGTCCTTGATGATGATATTATATCAATGCCATCTTTTGTGCATGTAATTGTATTGGTAAAAATACTTGAATACCAAGGCGTAACAATTCCTGCAGAGTTGGGACCAATTATAGCGGCACCATAATTCTTTGCAATCTCCGCTATCCTTTTTTCTGCATTTTCCTGTGTTAGACCATCCTGGGATATTCTGTCAGAGCAAATTATAATGGCTCCGCATTCTTTCTTTCCGCACAAGGTTTCTACGGTTTCCACGCAGCAACCGTCATCTTCTGCAATGATAGCAAGGTCACTGTCGGGAATATCATTAACGGAACGGTATGTCCTCATCCCCTGAACATTCTGTTCAGTCTTGCTTATTGCGTAAATATCTCCCTGAAAATTATTGATAATAAGGTTTTTCAAAGCACCTCCACCGGGTCTTGACGGATCATTTGACCCCCCAAACACGGCAATGCTTTTTGGTTTGATTAACTGTTCTGTTATCATTGTGCCTCCTGCCTTTTATCAAATTGGGCCATAAAAATATAAAAAATGTTATTTTAAAGCAAGATTTTTGCTTTAAAATAAACTTATTTTGCTTGATATGCTTTAAATTTAAAATAATAAAGATATGTAATTACTTATAAATGATACTTATAAGCGAGCGCGAGATTTAAAAATGTGAAATAGAGCCGCCGTTTATGGAATTTATGCGATTTTAGGTACAGATTGTTAGGCTTATTTTATTATTTTTGTGCGCAACAATGGATAAGATTTTAATAAGAAACATATATCTGAGTGGTACCCAGAAAGATATTCTTATAAAGGGTAACAAAATTGCTGCAATTAATGATGCTTCCGGGTCACATAGTGACGAGAAGGTTGTCATTTCTATGCAAAAGTCAATTGAGAACGTTGGTAAACTTAAAGTTATTGACGGGACAGGAAAAGCAATAATCCCGGGATTTGCCAATATGCACACCCATGCCGCAATGACAATTATGCGCGGAACCCAGGAAGACGTTAATTTAAAACATTGGCTTAAGGCAATTTGGAAACAAGAAAACAAGCTGGATGAGGAACTTATATATTGGGGAACAAAACTGGCTTGTGTTGAGATGATTAAAACAGGCACTACTTGCTATAACGATCAGTACTGGATGCCGGACACAGCTGTTAGAGCTGCTGCGGAAATGGGTGTAAGAAGCTGGCATTCATACGTTTTTCTGGACGCCTTTAATAAAAAGAAGGCTGCCTTGCAGAGAGATCAGTGTCAGGCTATGTATGAGGCATCTAAAAAATGGAATCCTATTACATGCTTTGAAGTTGCGGTTCATGCCCCGTACACCGTAAGCGCAGACAACATTAAGTGGGCAAGCAACTTTGCAAGAGAGCACAAATTGTTCCTTCATATTCATATTGCCGAGAGCGGCCAGGAGAGACTGGACAGTTTGAGGAAGCATCATTGTAACCCTGTTGAGTATGTTGACAGGCTTGGTGTTTTTGGACCTAACGTAATTGCTGCTCATTGTGTATGGATTGATGAAGAGGGCATTGCTACGCTGGGGAAATACAAGGTAAATGTAGTGCATAACATAAATTCTAATTTAAAATTGGCTTCCGGATATAAATTTAAGTTCAAAGAGCTTGCAGATGCCGGAGCAAATGTTTGCATTGGTACGGACGGCTGCGCATCATCAAACAATTTGGATATGCTTGAGGCTGTTAAGACCTCTGCGCTTGTGCAGAAGGCTTGGAGAAAAGATCCGATGGCCATTCCTTTAGATCAGCTTTTTAAATCCGCGACGCTAAACGGATATAAGGCCTTTGGTTTAAATGGCGGAGAAATTAAGGTGGGGGCGCTGGCTGATGTCAGTTTGATTAGTATTGATAATTATGCGTTTACGCCTAATGTTAATTTTCTTGCAAATCTTATTTATTCGGCGCATTCTAATTGCGTAGATACCGTGATTTGTGATGGAAGAATTTTGATGCATAATGGCAAGATTAGAGGTGAGGAGAAGATTTTGAATGAGGTAAGGCGCCTTTACAAAAAAATTCTGTTTTAACGGTTTAACTGAAAGTATTTGAAAAATATAAATAATGGATCAGAGAGAAAAAAAAATCTACCAGGCTGCAGACTTTATAAAAAATAAAATCGGAAGTAGGGAGCCTTTGGCCGGAATCGTTCTTGGAAGCGGACTGGGTAATCTGGCCGATAAGATCGAAAATGCGGTAGTCATACCATACAAGGAAATTCCAAATTTTCCTGTTTCTACAGCTGTTGGCCATAAGGGCAATTTAATTATTGGACAGCTTGGTGGTAAGTGCGTCATCACAATGCAGGGAAGGTTTCATTACTATGAAGGTTACACAATGGATCAGGTTACCATTGGCATAAGAGTAATGAAAGTCCTTGGAATCAAGTACCTATTTGTTTCATGCGCATGCGGTGGTCTTAATCCGGCATTCAGAGTAGGGGATATCATGGCAATTAAGGACCATATTAATTTTTTGCCTAATCCTCTGATTGGTAAAAATATGGAGAGCTTTGGCGTAAGATTCCCGGATATGTCTCATCCTTACGATGTTGAGCTAATTCAGAAGGGCCATGAGATTGCCAAGGAGAATGGATTTGATTTAAAGGAGGGTGTTTATGTTGCGGGAACAGGGCCTTCATATGAGACTAAGGCTGAATATAAATTCTTCAGATTTATTGGAGGAGACGCTGTTGCAATGTCCACTGTTCCTGAAGTTATAGTTGCGCGCCATTGTGATATTAAAGTATTTGGCGTTTCTGTTATTACCAATGCGGCTCACGATACCGAAAAAGAGGATTTTGTAAATGATGAGCAAGAAGTAATTAAAGCGGCCGATACTGCCGTTGATAAAATGACGGCTTTATTCACCGGTTTAATTGCCTATATCTGAGATGATTAAAAACGTTATATTTGATTGCGGAGGTGTAATTGTAACTCTCAACAGAGATAACTGCTTAAATGCATTTTCAAAAATTTTGGGTTTTCCTGATTTTGGAAAATACTTGTCCGACTATGCGCAAAAGGGTTTCTTTTCACAGTTTGAAAACGGAGACTTAAAAGCGTCTGAGTTCAGACAAATAGTTAGGCAGCACTCTACCATTAAAGAACTTACAGATGAGGAGATAGACTATGCCATAGGAAGTTTTCTCACTGATGTTAATCAG
>JAQWEK010000121.1 GCA_028704975.1 Bacteroidales bacterium
CTCCGCCGGGAGCGTCAATTACAAAAGTAGGAACGGCAAATCCGCTTGTGTGTCCTCTAAGACCCTCCATTATCTCAATGCCTTTGCTTACAGGAGTTCTGAAGTGTTCAAGACCCATGGACAAATCGCACTGATAAATGTAATATGGTCTAACTCTGATTTTTACAAGTTCATGCACAAGTTTCATCATAATGTTTACACAATCGTTGATGCCTCTTAGAAGAACGGACTGATTTCCCAGTGGAACGCCTGCATCCGCAAGTCTTGCGCAAGCAGCGGCTGATTCAACTGTAACTTCCTGAGGATGATTAAAGTGTGTATTAAGCCAAATTGGATGATATTTCTTAAGCATGTTGCAAAGTTCCGGAGTAATTCTCTGAGGGCATACAACAGGAGTTCTTGTTCCTATTCTGATAATCTCGACATGGTCAATTGTACGAAGCTCTTTAATGATAGACTCTAGTCTCTCATCTGAAACCATCAACGCATCTCCGCCGGAAAGAAGAACGTCTCTTACCTGAGGAGTATTTCTGATGTATTCAATAGCCTTCTGAACATTGTCCATTGAGTTTGCCTTATCTGTCTGGCCCGTAAATCTTCTGCGGGTGCAGTGGCGGCAATACATTGAGCACATATCAGTTATAAGAAGAAGAACTCTATCCGGATAACGATGAGTCAATCCCGGAACAGGAGAATCTATATCTTCATGTAGCGGATCCAACAAATCGCCGACAGATTGATGAGTCTCATAAATTGTTGGGATGCACTGCTTTCTAACAGGATCTTCCGGGTTGTTAGGATCAATCAAACTTAAGTAGTAAGGAGTGATGGCCATTCTCAAAGTCTTTAAAGACTCTTTGATTCCCTCTTCCTCATCTTTAGAAAGCTTAACATATTTCTTAAGGTCTTCTAAAGTCTCTACTCTGTTTTTGACCTGCCAATGCCAATCATTCCACTCGGCATCCGTAACCTTTGGGAACAATTCTTTTCTCCTGGAAACGTTTGAATATTTAGCTATCATATCCATTTAATAATTAAGCATATAACTCAGTAAAAATCTTCTTCAATTTAGGGCACTCTCTAAGTTCCTGAAGAGTAATCTCCGCATGACCCTTAGTGTAGCCGTTACCAATAATCATAGTAACATCTTTGCCTACGCCCTCTGCTCCAAGAGCTGCTTTAGTAAAGCTTGTTGCCATAGAGAAGAAGTATACAACGCCGTCATCCTTTGTGCAAAGAACGCTTGTCATCTCTGTATCATTGATGTTTACATTATTGATTGTAACATCGCAAAGCTTACCGTCAGTAAGTTTTTCAATCTTCTCCAATACCGGAACAGGCTGAGTTGCATTAGCAGTAAATACCTCATCGCAGAAGCCAAGATCCTCCAATCTCTTAGCGCTCTTCTCGCCGTGGCATAATCCAATTACTTTACCCGTAACACCGGCTCTCTTCTTAGCCTCATAGCAGCAAAGCATTCCGCTCTTTCCGCCTGCGCCAATGATAAGAACCGTATCGCCAGGTTTAACCAGCTTAGCCGTCTGTGCAGGAGCACCTGCTACGTCAAGAGCTGAAAGAGCCAGTTTTTCAGGAAGATCTGTAGGAATTTTAGCATAAATTCCGCTCTCAAATAGAATTGCTTTTCCTTCAATATCTACTTGATCAACGTCAGAGCGAATCTCTTTAATCTTGTCAATTCTAAGAGGGGTAAGAGAAAGAGAAACCAATGTTGCAATCTTATCTCCAACCTTAAGATCAATTTTGCCTTTAAGAGCGTCGCCAATCTTCTCAACTTTGCCAAGAAGCATTCCGCCTGAACCTGTCCATGGATTGCGGTGCTTTCCTTGCTTAGCTACAATGTCCATCATAATCTCGGCAATCTTTTTCTTATCGCCGCCTGCTCTTGTAGAAATATCTGTAAATGAAGCAGAATCAATGTTTAGTGTTTGAACGTTGATAAGGATTTCATTATCATAGATTTCATCCATGTTGTTGTCAATCTTATCAGCCGGCTGTGGAAGCACACCCTTTGGTGAGATAACTCTGTGTGTTCCGTACTTGTTACCTTTCTTTTGCATAAAACTTAATGTTTTAAATGTTGTTATTTATTTAATTGTTATTTGATTTTCAAAAAAATATGGGGCTTCTCCGTTATTTCTTTAGCGGTGCAAGTCCCAGTATCTGACGTGCTTCTGCAGGTGTTGCAATCTCTCTTCCAAATTCATTTGCAAGACGTACAACTTTAGCCACAAGTTCTCCGTTGCTCTTTGCAAGAACGCCTTTGGATAGATAAACATTATCCTCAAAGCCAACTCTTACGTGACCTCCGTGAATAATCGCCATTGCAGCAAGAGGAAATTCATAACGTCCTACGCCGGCTACCGTATAAGTAGAACCAGCTGGTATTGAGCCTGCAAGGAATGTGAAGTCTCTAATTTCTCCTCCGATTCCTCCGTTAACCCCCATTACAAAATCCCAATGAATAGGATATTTTACATATCCCTTCTTTGCAAGACGCAGGCACATCTCAATCATGCTCTTGTCAAAAACTTCGCACTCAGGTTTAATTCCTCTTTCAATCATCTTCTGACCAAAATACTTAATGGTGTTCTCTGTGTTTTCAAAAACATCATCGCCTCCAAAATTCATTGTGCCACAATCAAGTGTAGCCATTTCCGGATTAAGTTCAGTTGGCTGAAGACGTTCGTCATTTGTCATTCCTACAGCACCGCCGGTAGAAGGTTGAATGATAACATCAGGACAAGCCTTTCTGATAGCATCCATAATTACCTTAAACCTATCCTTATCCTGAGTCGGTTTTCCATCATCATATCTCACATGAAGGTGAATGATGCTGGCTCCGGCCTCATAAGCGCTCTTGGCCTCTCTTACATATTCATCTACTGTATAAGGCACTGCAGGGTTATTCTCTTTTGTAACTTCCGCACCGCTCACACAATTTGTTATAATTAATTTCTCCATTTTTTTAAAATTTACCGTCGTGATTTTTAAGTTCCCGACAGTTATTTATTATTTTTTTCTCTGGCACTTTGCAGGGACAACGCATGTTCCGCTAGCCTTGCAAACTAAAATTGGCTCTTCCAAAACATCCGCTGCAGAGTCAGATACATCAGGACGAGGAACAATTACCTTTTTTGCCTCAAACACCATCTTTCTGGAAGTGTTGCCGACATGAGTTATCTCTCCGGTAGCCTCAATGTAATCTCCTGCATGAACAGGAGCTATAAACTCCACATTATCATAGGCTTTAAAAAGACCTTCATCTCCGTCATTGATAATTAATAGTTCTGTTGCAACGTCTCCAAAAAGCTTAAGCATGTGAGCTCCGTCTACAAGTCCGCCGCCGTAATGAGCATCCTCTCCGCCCATTCTCAATCTGATAAGTGATTTCTTTACCATTATAATTCTTTTATTAATAGCCCGTTACGCAAGGATTACTCTCTTACTTTCTGAAGCTTGTTAGTAGATTGATATAGATAAGTAACATATAGAGAAGGTGTAATAATCTCCTCAGGTTTAAATGTTCCTGCAGGAACAATCTTCTCGGCCTCAACAATAACTACATCAGCAGCAGTTGCCATAAGAGGGTTGAAGTTTTGTGAAGTACCCACATAAGAGCAATTTCCAAGTTCGTCAGCAACAGTTGCTCCAATAAGAGCTACATCTGCATGAAGCGGTTTCTCCAGCAGATAAGTCTTTCCGTCAACTGTAACTTTCTGCTTAGGGGTTTTCCCATCCTGCTCGTACTCCATAACTGTTCCAAGACCTGTTGTGGTAAGAACGCCGCCAAGTCCGCAACCGCCGCAGCGAATTCTCTCTGCCAGAGTACCTTGCGGGCAGAATTCGATTTTAAGTTCACCTGCATTCATCTGAGCTGCGGTGTCCGGATTTGTCCCGATGTGAGATACAAAAAGATGAGAAACCTGATGGTTGCCAATCAGATTACCGTTTCCAATTCCCTGATAAGCAGTATCATTGGAAATTATTGTTAAATTTTTTACTCCTGTCTTTGAGAGAGCCTCAAGGATATCTAAAGGAGAACCGGCAGATAGAAATCCGCCAACCATAACTGTCATACCGTCCTTAATCTTAGAAACGGCATCCTGCAATGAAATTCTTTTGTTCATA
>JAQWEK010000023.1 GCA_028704975.1 Bacteroidales bacterium
TTCCCGCGCGGCGTAATTTTTAGCTGCGGAAAATATTTGCCCAGTCTGTTGATGATTCTGTCGTTGACGCCAAAGATGTCTATAGGGTCAATCTCCTTAAGCTCAATTTTTTTTTCTGCCATATATACCGGTTAAGTGCGCATAACAACCATATACTGCGCGTACAAATGTAGTTATTTTCCTGATTTTGCGCATACATACACTCCGCGGAGGAACTGCGAATTAACACTGAGAAATTTTGCATAAACCTGTGTGGAGCGGTTCTGTTTGCTAATGGTTTCTTGGTATCTCAAATAATGGTTTTCCCGGCTTTATTTACTGCGAGCGAAACGCAATCTATCTTACTCATCTTCAATTTTTATCAAATGTTTCTCTTTTATAAACCGGTAAGTATGAGCCATTTTAGAAAATGCTACTTTTTGTTTTGGCGTCACGGCTCCATTTGTATAATCTTCAGAGTTTATAAAGTCTTCTATCGGAACAACGGTATAATCTTGCAAAAACTCTCCACTTCTAAAACACCATGTGTATTCCCACTTTGGCATCGCGATAGATATTTTTCCGGTAAAATTGTCTTTTATAAAGGTTAGCTGTAACAGCGTACCAACTTGAGTATAAGCGGGATCGCTTTGATTAGAAATATAGTTTCCCATTGAATAAAAAACCATTTTGTTTACACTGCCGCTTTGAGAAACGTTGCCTGCAATTTCAGGACCCGGGTCCGGCTCCATATAAATATATCCCTCTTCCGGAACGTGCGGATGACTTCCGACAATTACTCTGACTCCCTCTCTGAAAAGCATTTTAGCCCATTGCTCCTGCTCAGCCGACGGTTCCAGGTGATACTCTTCTCCCCAGTGCGGACATGCAATAATTATATCTGCATTTTTATCCCTGGCCCTTGCTATGATTTTTTTTACCTCCGTACTATCCATTAAATTAACGTAATACGGGTCCGGAACAGGCATGCCATTTGTGTCATAGGTGAAATTGACGAATGCAAATTTCACCCCTTTGATTGTAAAAATCACAGGGTCTTGTTCAATCTCCTCTTTTTTACTTTTGTAAACACCTGTTGTTGGTTCACCTATAGATTCATAGTAAGCAAATGTATTCTTTAAACCAATCTCGCCTTTATCTGCAATGTGATTGTTTGCCATAAGAAAAAGCCCTATGCCGCTCTCCTTTGCCGCTTTTGCAATTTCTACCGGGGCAGAAAAATTTGGATATCCGCTATATGGTTTTGTCCCTACGGTCATCTCCATGTTCGCCACCATCAGGTCTGCTTCCTTAAACTTGGCAGTCATGTACTTAAAAGCATTATCATAAACGTAATTCAAACCATCTCCCATTGCAAGCGCCGCTTCTATTTGACCCCCGTGCTGCATAATATCTCCGGTAAATGAGATTTTTATTGTGTCGGATGATGCCGGCAATTTATAAGGCTGAAAAGAAACTGTCGCAGAGGCAGAATAAGATGTTATTGCAAGCAAAATTACCGTAGAAAAAAATTGGCGGTGTAAAATGATTTTAACGCAGTTTGAGAAGTTCTTCATAATTTGTCGTAAACTGTTAATAATTAGAGTGTAAATATACGCCATTTTTTTGTGTTTTAGCACATAATTTCATACATTTGCGCCTGTCGCTGTGGCCGTTTTAACATGCCATTTTTGATGATTTAAACACCTTTTACTGTTCTGATTATGAATAATAAGATACTTCTTGTATGTGTTGCGGCAACTCTCATTCTTGGGGGTTGCGATTGGGTGAGAAGCAGGCTGGATTTGCCTACTTCAAAGGACATTGCCGCCAAGAAGGCTTTTATAGTAAAGAAGGAGACGCAACTGGACTCTCAAAAAAATGCCAAATTGGATTCGGGTGCTGTGCAAGTCAGTGATACTGCTAATGCAAAGGTTATTGCAGAGGGGGGTGCTTATGATGCTCAGTTAAAGGAGCAGCCTGTTGCAACCCGGCAGCAACCAGCTGCAACTCGGCAACAATCGGCTGCAAATGGGGAGGCACAGATACAACTTAAATACAGATATTACCTTATTGTGGGTTCATACCGCCAGGCAACAAGTGTAGAGAAAAGATTTCGACAGCTTAGAAATATGGAGGCAAGTCCTGTGGCTATCCCTTTAAAGAATGGACTTACAATGGTTTCTGCGGTAGGTTTTAATGAATTGTCAGATGCCAAAGCAGCAGTTTCCGATGTTGCAGATTTGGCTCCGGATGCATGGGTTTACAGCAGGGCAAGCGGTTTGCATAAGTAGGAATTACTAATTAAAAAAAAAGTAGAATTATATATGAAAACAACAGCTTTTACACAGAAACACATTGAGTTAGGGGCAAAGATGGTGCCTTTTGCGGGTTTCAACATGCCTCTGGAATATATTGGAATTAAAGCGGAACACCTCGCTGTAAGAAACAGCGTTGGAGTTTTTGATGTTTCACACATGGGAGAGTTTTATGTTAAAGGACCTAACGCTCTTAAATTTGTACAATATGTTACAAGTAATGATGCATTTGTCCTTTTCCCGGGGAAGATTCAGTATTCATGTTTTCCTAACGGAAAGGGTGGAATAGTAGATGATCTTGTTGTATATTGCTTTGACCCACAGCGTTATATGATGGTTGTCAATGCCGCAAACATGCAGAAAGATTGGGATCATCTTTGCAAATTTGCTCCAAAATTCGGTCTTGAAATAGGCAGGGATTTTTACAATGCTTCTGATGAGTTAAGTCAGCTGGCTATTCAGGGTCCAAAGGCTATGGGAATTATGCAAAAACTTTGCAATGAGCCTGTTACGACAATGGAATATTATACATTTAAACAAATAACTGTTGGCGGATTGGAGAATGTTATTATTTCCACAACGGGTTATACCGGAGCCGGCGGATGTGAGGTGTATGTAAAGAATGCGGACGCTCTAAAATTGTGGGATAAAATTTTTGAGGCAGGAAAACCGGAAGGCATTATGCCTGTGGGACTTGGTGCAAGAGATACGCTGCGTTTGGAGATGGGTTTCTGTCTATACGGAAATGATATAGATGATACAACTTCTCCTCTTGAGGCGGGTCTTGGATGGATTACAAAATTCAATGATAACAAGGGAGATTTCATAGACAGAGATTTTCTTATGAAACAAAAAGCAACTGGTCTGACCAGGAAACTTTGCGCTTTTGAGCTGATTGACAAGGGAATTCCGCGTCACGGATATGAGATATGTAACGCTAATGGAGAAAATATTGGTTTTGTTACCAGCGGCGGAATGAGTCCGAGTCTTAACAAGCCAATAGGGATGGGATATGTTGCGGCTCCTTTGTATAAGGCTGATACAGAGATTTATATTAAGGTTAGAGACAAATTGCTTAAGGCGGTTGTTGTAAAAATTCCTTTCTATAAAGCTTAATCTGTTCTTGCTGGTTCTACTAAAAAATGGACAGGATATACAAAATATTGCTGGGGACGGTTTTCACTTTTGTTTTTGTGACATCCGCACCCGCGGGATTTAATAACGGTTACTCTCAGAATATTGGGGCAACAAAAATTAAATCTCCGCAAAAATCTGAAACTGAGAAGAAAAACCAAGACACATTGCGCGCTCATGTTAACTTCCTATGCTCTCCTGCTTTAAAAGGCAGAGGTGCCGGAACGGAGGGAGAGGTTAAAGCGTCGCAGTACATTTATGATTACCTTTTATCTAACGGGTTGCTAATGCTTTCTCCTCGCGATGGTGAAGATTTCAAAATAGTTCAGTCCGGAGGCGACACTTTGCATTCCCGCAATATTGTTGGAATAATACCCGGGTATGATAAAAACTTGAACAAAGAGTATGTTGTATTGGGTGCCCACATGGACGGTCTTGGCTATACGGTCTTGAATGTTAATGGAAAACAAGAGGTTCAGGTCTATCCGGGAGCAGACAGAAATGCCAGCGGCGCGGCTGTCCTTTTGCAGCTGGCAAAGATGATATCTCAAAACAAATTTATGTTTCGGCGCTCCGTGATAATTGCATTTTTTGGAGCGGGGGAGCTTGGCATGGCCGGAAGTTGGTATTTTCTAAATCGTTCATTTGCAGAGGTTGACAAGATAACTCTAATGATAGATATGGATGCCGTGGGTTATAGCGGGGATAATAATAAACTGCAAGTCTTTACCGGCGTTCAGAATCCGGATATAAACGGAATTATTGGGTCCATAGCATCAAATCCTTTCTCTGTAACTCCTTCACTTTCAGATAAAGAACCTTTTGGCTCGGATTATAGAAACTTCTATCAGAAAGAAATACCGGCGGCGTTGTTTACTACCGGTTTGCATCCTCAGATGAACACTGTAAAAGATACTCCAGAGACATTGGATTACTTTCAAATGGATCAAATTGCGGAGTTTATTTACTCTTTTGCATTGACGGCCGCATCGCGGGAACAAAAAATAGATCAAGGGCTTAAGTCTGGAGAAGGGAAGGTTGGCGGCAAGAGCGAGATAATTTATACTCAGCAAGGCGTGGACCACAGGGCAACATTCCTAAAAGGTGATGAAAGATACTTCCTTAAGGAGTGGGTTTATCAGTATGTTAAATATCCCGACAGTGCAATTGCAGAGGGAATAGAGGGGACGGAGCAAGTGGAGTTTGTTGTTGATAAAACCGGTGCGGTAAGAGATATTAGGATAACAAAGAGTCTCAGTGACGATATTGACAATGAGGTTATTAAAGTGTTTAAAGCTTCTCCAAAATGGAAGCCTGCAACACTCAATGGCTCCAACGTAAGCGTAAGAATGTCTCTTCCCGTAGAATTTATTTTGACAAAAAAGAAAAGCAGCTTTGGCATAAAAAAATAGCTGTCGAGATATAGAAGATTTATAAATTTTGTTACTCAATGGATTACAATTTTAAGGAGATTGAAAAGAAGTGGCAGGAGTTCTGGGCTAAGAACGGAACGTTTAAAGTTAAAACAGATCTTTCAAAACCAAAGTATTATGTGTTGGATATGTTCCCTTACCCTTCAGGTGCGGGACTACATGTAGGACATCCTCTTGGTTATATAGCAAGCGATATTTACAGCCGATACAAAAGACTTAAAGGTTTTAATGTTTTACACCCTATGGGTTATGATGCTTTTGGCCTTCCTGCGGAGCAGTATGCAATTCAGACGGGGCAACATCCGGAGGTTACAACTGTCAATAATATAAACAGATACAGAGAGCAGCTTGATAGAATAGGTTTCTCTTTTGACTGGGACAGAGAGGTTAGAACTTGTGACCCGGGATATTATAAATGGACTCAGTGGGCTTTCCTAAAAATGTTTGGATGCTGGTATAATAATGAGCATCGCAAAGCGGAGCCGATTGAGGAACTTGTAAAAATATTTGAGGCAGAAGGAAATAAAAAAGTAGACGCTGCATGCGGAGATGTGGATGTCTTTTCTGCTGAGCAGTGGAAGAGTTTTTCAGAAAAAGAAAAATCCGATATACTGATGCAGTATCGTATTGCATATCAGGGAGAAACATCTGTGAACTGGTGCTCTAAACTTGGAACCGTATTGGCAAATGATGAAGTGAAAGAGGGGCTCTCTGTGCGCGGAGGTTTTCCGGTTGAGCAGAAAAGAATGAAGCAGTGGCAGTTGAGGATTTCCGCTTATGCGGGGAGATTGCTTGATGATTTGGACAAGCTTCAGTGGACAGATGCTCTAAAAGAGATGCAGCGCAACTGGATAGGAAAATCTTACGGAGCTGAGATTATTTTCAAGGTATCAAATCCTAATCCTGCAAACGGGCAGCCTGCTAATTCCGAGCATGATATGAAAATATTCACTACTCGTGCAGATACTGTTTTTGGAGTTACGTTTATGGTACTTGCGCCTGAGAGCGAGTGGGTGGAGCTGCTTACAACAAAGGAGCAAAAGAGTGATGTTGATACTTATCTAAAAGAGGCTAAAAAGAAAACGGAGCGTGAGAGAATTGCGGAGACGCATACTGTAACCGGCGTGTTCTCTGGCTCTTATGCGGTCAATCCTTTTACGGGAGATAAAGTTCCGATTTGGATTTCAGAGTATGTTCTTGCAGGTTACGGCACGGGTGCAATCATGGCCGTGCCCGCTCATGACAGCAGAGACTACGCTTTTGCAAAAAAATTCAATCTTAAAATAATTCCTCTTATTGAAGGATGTGACATAAGCAAAGAGAGTTTTGATGCAAAGGATGGAGTTATGTGCAACAGCGGATTCCTTTCCGGTAAAACCGTTAAAGAGGCTATCCCTCTGGGTATTGCTGAGGTGGAGAAACGCGGGATAGGTAAAAAGAAAATTAATTACAGGCTGAGGGATGCTATATTCTCCAGACAAAGATATTGGGGGGAACCGTTCCCAATTTATTACAAAGATGGTGTTGCAACACCTATCCCGGAAGATGAGCTCCCGCTGCAACTTCCCAAGGTTGAGTCATTTAAGCCAACGGCTGACGGGGAACCTCCATTGGCCAGAGCAAAAAACTGGACATACAAGGGTTATCCTTTGGAGAAAAGTACCATGCCCGGTTTTGCCGGGAGCAGCGCTTATTATCTGAGATATATGGATCCTCATAATAATGAAGCTCTTGTAAGCAAAGATGCGGATGAATATTGGAGAAATGTTGATTTGTACGTTGGCGGAACGGAGCATGCTACGGGTCACTTGATTTATTCCCGTTTTTGGAATAAATTTCTTTATGATTTAGGTTATGTGGCAGAACCGGAGCCATTTCAAAAACTTATAAATCAGGGGATGATACAGGGCCGTTCCAACTTTGTATACAGGATTAAGAACACAAATAAGTTTGTGTCTTTTGGCCTTAAGGACAAATATGAGACAACGGAAATTCATGTTGATGTAAACCTTGTTCACAATGATAAGCTTGATATAGATGGTTTTAAAAAGTGGATGCCGGATTTTGCAAAGGCTGAATTCATATTGGAGAACGGGGAGTACAAGTGCGGCTGGGCCATTGAGAAAATGAGCAAGTCTATGTACAATGTTGTAAATCCCGACAGTATATGCGATACGTACGGTGCTGATACATTGAGACTTTATGAGATGTTCCTTGGCCCTGTTGAACAGAGCAAACCTTGGGATACAAAAGGAATAGACGGAGTTAACAGATTCCTTAAGAGATTATGGAAAATGTTCTTTGGAGAATTTGGCGGAAAACCAAATGCGGAAGGAGAGATTAATCTTTCCGATGAGGCTCCAAACGCTCTGGAACTAAAAGTATTACACAAGCTTATTAAAAAAGTGGATGATGATATTTCAAATTTCTCATACAATACTTCCGTTTCAGCGTTTATGATTGCCACTAATGAACTCTCTGATTTAAAGTGCAATAAGAGAGCAATCATGGAGCCAATCATAGTTCTGCTTTCACCTTTTGCACCTCATATCTGCGAGGAATTGTGGAGTCTGTCGGGGCATAAAGGGAGCGTTTCATCGGCGGAATTTCCTAAGTATGAGGAGAAGTACACAAGAGAAGATAATTTTGACTATCCGGTGTCTTTCAACGGCAAGACAAGATTTAAGATTTCTCTTGCAAAAAATTTGTCAAAGGAAGAGGTTGAAAAGGCAGTTCTTGCTGCAGATGAGACTGAAAAATACCTTGGAGAGAACAGTGTTAAAAAAGTTATAGTTATTCCGGGAAGGATTGTCAATATTGTAATGTAATGGCAGACAAAGTTGCAACGGTATCAAAGATAATTTTTGAATATTTTGTTATTACTGTTGGGGTGTTCATCTATTGCGGAGGGTGGACGGCGTTTATTACTCCTCAAGGGATTACAGGCGGTGGCGTTACTGGTCTTGCTACAAATATTCAATATGCCACCAATGGTTTTATTCCATTGTATGTCAGCTATATTGGAATTAATGTGATATTGCTTTTAGTAGGAACTATTATTCTTGGGAGAGGATTCGGGTTCAAGACAATTTACAGTATTTTGTGCGCAACTTTTTTCTTGGCGGTAATGCCGCACTGGCATTGGCTTATGAGTCTTTCGGATATATCTGATAAGCTTGTATCAGCAGTGCTTGGCGGAGCAATTCTGGCAGTAGGAATTTCCATGATTTTTAAGAAGGGCGGCAGCACCGGAGGCACTGATATTATTGCCCTTGTTTTTACAAAATATTATGACACTTCTCCCGGGAAGGTTTTCATGTACTGTGACCTTATAATTATTGGTTCCATTCTCTTCTTGCCGGGAAAAGGTTTAAGTGACTTCATTTACGGCTATCTTACAACAGTCTCATTTTCATATATGTTAGATGCCTTTCTTACCGGACGGCAGCAGTCTGTTCAGATACTTGTTATCTCCGGCAAATATCAGGCGATTGCAGATATGCTTATCAGTGATGAACACCGCGGAGTTACTGCTCTGGATTCAATGGGATGGTACACAAAAGATGAGAGCAAAGTTCTTGTTGTGGTTGCAAGAAAGTATCAGGTTGCAGGCATAATGTCATCTATAAAAAACATTGACAATAGGGCGTTTGTGACAGTGGGGAATGTGTCTGCTGTTTATGGAGAAGGTTTTGAGAAAGTGAAGGTCAAGCCGCAATTTAAGGAGAAGAAGAGCAAAGATGAAAAAGTAAGGAGTTTTTTAAAGTGGATTAATAATAGTTAGACGGCGTAATCGGGTGAGCAGCATATATCAGATGTGTAGCATGTATCAGATGGGCGGCGTATATTTGTTATCGAGATAATTATCAATATTTGTTTAAAATATGAAGAGGGTTTCTCTACCACAGGTTTTAGATATTATAAAGTGTTATTTTTTCATAACGCTTGGACTTCTATGCTATGTCACAGGATGGGAAATTTTCCTAATCCCCAATAATATGGTTGGCGGCGGAGTTACCGGCGTTTCAGCCATTATCTTTTATGCGTTCAAGATACCAATCAGTATCTCTTTCTTTTTGATTAACACAGTATTGCTTCTAATTGCTCTTAAAGTTCTGGGCAAAGCCTTTGGCTTTAAGACGGTGTATGCCATATTCATAACGTCCATATTTTTTCAAATAGTTCCGGGTTTTATTCCGGTAGATTTTATTCAAGAAATAGCTATATCCAACGGCAAGCTTTTAAGTTCAATTTTTGGCGGAGTTATGTCGGGCTTTGGAATTGGAATATGCTTTGCTCAAGGCGGAAGCACCGGCGGAACGGATATAATTGCACTAATGGTTACAAAGTACCGTAATATATCCCCAGGCCGTGTTATCCTTTATATTGATATTTTCATAATAGCATCTTCTCTGTTAATTCCCGCAAAAGACATATTGGATGCAAGCGGTGCGGTTATTGGTAAGGAGACATGGGGAATGCGCTTGGCCACAGTGCTTTATGGCTATCTTTTAATTGGCGCATCCAGCTACACCGTGGATATGTTTCTTGCCGGTTCACAACAATCTTTGCAGGCGCTTGTCTTCTCCAAAAAATATGTAGAGATAGCAGATGCAATAACTTCTAAGTTAGGCCGCGGCGTAAGCGTTGTAGATTCCACCGGATGGTATACCAAGCAAGAGGGTAAGTTGTTGGTGGTGATTATTCATAAGACAGATACTAATTCTTTTTATAAAATTATCAGAGAGATTGATAAAGAGGCGTTTGTGTCTGTGACAAATGTGTCGGGAGTTTACGGCCGCGGGTTTAAGCAGATTAAGAAATAGGTTTTTTTCAGCCTAAAAATTTATCATTTTACTTGTTTTTTACGATTGTGCTTATTGCAGTAACAATCGGTTTAGTTGTACCGCGCAAAATCGTCAAATTTTTTTTCCGGAAATCACAATATTTTAACTGTCCCGAATATTTCGGAAATATTTTTTATTACTGCTGAGTAATTTTGTATTAATCGTAATTGTCAAATCTATAATCAATTACAAACCTTTAATTTATTAACTATGATGAATGGTAGCCATATGGTTATAATAATGTTTTTATACGTATTTATAGTTGCGGGCCTGTTTATAAGTTGCCGTTATAGGAAAAATTTTAGACAAAATTCAGGTTTGTTTGCCGCTTATTTTTCACTGGCTCTGGTAGTTACCCTGGAGGTGCTGTATTTTAAATTTCATGATAAAATAAATTTTTTCCCCGGTGTAAGTCACCAAGAAGCCGTTATGTGTAAAGTATACATATTCACGGGTGTTTTTTTTGTGTTGTTTCTGGAGGCAAAAGGTATCATTATTGACAAATGCAGGCATCTAAAGCCGGCATTAAAATATTTAATCTTTTTATGGATTCTAATAGCAGCGTATGATGCTATTAGAATTTATTGTTTAAATGATCAAATACTTTACTATGAGCATTTTGCGCTAATATCAATATCTACAGTGCTGTTCTGCTTTTATTGTGCGAAATCTTTTGTCCGTAGGGCAGATTTTATCTATTCCAGTGTTAACAAAAAATTGTTTGTCACATTGCTCAATTTTGAGTTTTTTATAATTGCTAATTATGTATTGCATGTTTTATTTTTAATTGATAAAATTATGATTGCAGAGGCTCTGTCGTCATTTATAATACTTATTACCGTTCAGGCTAGATTGACTCTTGACTTAATAAGAGAAAATCAAAAATTTAAAAAAGTAAAACATGTCTTTTATGATATCGAAAATTCAGAAAATCCCTTATTGCTTGATGACGGGGAAATCCTTGATGATGACGAGATAATGAGAAGACTCATGATTCTTTTTGATAGAGAGAAACCATATTTAAATCCGGATTATAAAGTTTTTGAAGCGTCGCTGGCGGTGGGGACAAATAAATCATATACGGCAAGGGCCATCAGTAAAAGTCCGTTTAATAACTTTAAAAGTATGTGCAACTATTACAGAGTCGCGGAGTTGTGCAGAATAATTGCGGAACAACCGGAGTTGGACATTATGAAAATATATAAGCAAGCCGGCTTTACCTCCCGTGGAGTTTTTCACAACAGCTTTCTTCTTTATGCCGGAGAGTCTCCTGTAAAATGGACAAAACATATAAGACGGCTTAAAGAGAACAGAGAGCCGGTTAGAGTAGAGAACCTTGTAAGATGTCCGCGACATATCACCGGATACTAATACGGTATAATGTTATGGCTATACAAATACTTAACCTATTAATACAATTATTAACTTATAAAATCTTAAACAATGAAATTTATTGAACTTTTAAAAAATTTTTCCGGGACAAAAGAGCGATTAAGTCAAACCGAATTGAAGGAGCAAATTAGTGAAGAGGATCAAGATTATCCGCAATGTTCTATCATTATAGGGAAAACGGAAACGTTAAATACCCTTTCCGCTATGCTGGATAATCTTATGGAAGAGAAAAAACCGTATCTGGATTTGCATATATCACTTAATAAAATAGCTTTGCTTCTTGGCAGTAACAGAACATATTTATCAAAAATCCTGGCTGAACACGGCGGCTACTATGCTTATCTTAATACATTTAGGCTTAAATATTTATATGGCTTATTGCTGGAGAGGAACAAGAAAAAATCAAGAAAAAGAGAAGAGGAGTGCAGTTTATCTGAAATGCCAAGGCGTGCATATGGAAGAGAATTGCAGTTATTGCTGGCAAGCAGCGGCTTTTCAGATTTTAGAGCATTGAGAAGGGCATTGGAAGTATCCGGCGGAGAGTATGCCAAAAGAGTAAAAGAAATTTTATTGTCTTAAATGAAGAATTTGTTTACGCTTGCAAGTGCTTGAGGAAGAGCAAATACCACGACCCTGTCATAAGGTTTTACACATGTGAATTCATTTGCGATAAAGCTTTCATCTCCGCGGATTATGCCGCCTATGATGGCCTCTTTTGGAAAACGCAAATCTTTGATGGGGCCGTTTGTAATACTGCTGCTTGGATTGACAATGAACTCCAGAACCTCAGCATCTGAACCGTTTAAACATTTGATAGAGCGCACTTTATTGCTTAAGGTAAATCTGAATATTCTCCCTGCGGTGATAAGTTTTTTATTGATGACAGCATCAACTCCCATATCTTCCGCCAATTTGATATACTCAATATTTTCTACCTCGGCGATAGTTTTTTGTACACCCATATTTTTTACCGCAACGCTTGCAAGTATGTTGGTCTCGCTGCTGCTTGTAACCGCTACAAATGCGTCATAATTTTTTGCATCCTCTTCTACAAGCAAATCCGTATTCCTTCCGTCTCCATTGATAACTACTGCATTAGGAAGAGCTTCCGCAAGGTATTCACATCTTTCCTGCTTGTGTTCTATGATTTTTATTTGGTCAACCTTATCTTGCATTTTGCGCGCAAGCATCTCTCCAATTCTTCCTCCGCCAACAATCATAAGACTCTTGACTTCTATCTCATTTTTGCCGGAATATGTCATAAGTTCCTCTACACCATCCTTAGTGCAGATGATAAAGACAAGATCCCCTTGCAGGAACTTTGTACTCTGTTCCGGGATAATTGTTGTATTGTTTCTTGCAATGGCAACCGGCCGGTACGGCTTATAGCTGCCGTTTGGAGATAAATCTTGTACTGTCTTGTTAATCAGTGGAGTTCCCTCATCCAAACGGAATACTACCATTTGCAATTTGCCACGGGCAAATTCCATAAATTCCGTTGTGCCTGTCTGCTTAAGCAAATCTATGATCTCATAAGCTGCCATTTTCTCCGGGTAGAATAGAAGATCTATTCCCATATCGGTGAACATCAACTTATTATCATATTGCATATATTCATCATTGTTGATTCTGGCAGTGACTTTTTTTGCTCCCATTTTTTTAGCCAGAAGGGCGCTGATGATGTTAACATCTTGTTCCTGAGCAGGACTGACGGCTATGAATAAATCTGCCTTTGAGACACCTGCCTGTTCAAGAGTCGCAATAGAAGTCGGCTTGCCAAGCACCGTAATGATGTCTGCAACTTCTGCGAGCTTGTTTAGATGCTCTTCGTCTCCGTCTATGATGGTCAGGTCATTGGACTCCCTGCTTAGCATTTTAGCTAAGTGACTTCCAACTTCTCCCGCTCCCGCAATAATTATTTTCATACCGCTGCAAAGGTAATATTATTTTAATAATGCCGAGTTTATTATGAGTTGCTGTCGGGACTTTAAATGGTGTTGCGGCCGGAATAACAACAAAACTTGGCATAGTTATAAAAAGTATAAATAAGGCAAAAAGTCAAAAAAACGACCGCCTTTTGAGCGGTCGTCTTTACTAGCATAAACTGCTTATTTCTAATACTCATCTTCATTAAAGAAGAAATCCTCCTTGCTTGGATAATCGGGCCATATGTCTTCAATACTGTCATAGACTTCCTCGTCATCTTCAAGGTCATTTAAATTCTCTACAACTTCTGCGGGGGCTCCGGAACGTACGGCATAATCTATCAATTCGCCTTTTGTGGCCGGCCACGGCGCATCTTCCAATTTAGAAGCAAGTTCAAGTGTCCAATACATAATTAATAAATATTAATATTTTAAGCCCTTTTGCTATGGGGGGTGCAAATATAATACTATTTTCCAATTATGGTAACCAGAATTCTTCAGGAGTATTTGTGATTGTGCAAAAATACCTTCCTAATGTGAATAAATAGTCCGCCAGACGGTTAAGGTATTTGGTTCCGGCTTTCACATTTTCAGATACTTGCTCCGTGTTGGCAGCAAGTGAGATACTCCTGCGCTCGCAGCGGCGGCATATAGTTCTGGCAATGTGACACTCTGCTGCAATTTTAGGTGCTCCAGGCAGAATAAAGGCCGTTTGTGCCGGATTATTGGCAGTCATTGCATCAATTTCTTTTTCCAAAAATGTGACTTCCGATTCTTTCAGTGATTTGAACTGTTTGTTAGTTCCCTCTTCCGGGGTGGCAAAATGGGCTGCAACAAGCATAAGATTATTCTGAATTCTGATAAGGCACTCTTTAAGGTGCTTTCCCTCTGCCGGTCTGACGGCCGGGTCATCGGTATTAGAAATAATAAGACCTATAAATGAGATAAGTTCATCCACATTTCCGTAGGCTTCAACTCTAGGATGGTTTTTGGGGACCCTTCCGCCTCCAATTAAGGAGGTCATTCCATCATCACCTGTTTTAGTATAAATGCTCATATAAATAAGATGTTAAAATGCCAGGATGTATATCCGGCTGTTAGTGATTTTTTTATTTAATTGAGATAGATTGCATTGCCGGATTGGGATTGATAACGTCACTTTCAACTTTACCGTCGCGGAGCTTTACAATTCTTCTTGCAAATTTTGCGATATCCTCCTCATGTGTTACCAAAATAATAGTATTTCCGGTTTTATATATCTCCTCAAAAATTTTCATAATCTCAATAGATGTCTTTGTATCAAGATTTCCTGTTGGTTCGTCTGCCAAAATAATTGTAGGGTCATTGATAAGCGCTCTTGCTATGGCAACTCTTTGTTTTTGACCTCCGCTAAGTTCAGAAGGCTTGTGAGACATTCTTTCTGCAAGTCCGACTATGTTAAGCGATTTTTTGGCTTTTTCCAATCTTTCATGTTTTGTTGCGCCAGCATAAATCATAGGAAGCGCAACATTTTCCAGAGCACTGTATTTTGGAAGAAGATTAAAAGACTGGAATACAAATCCGATCTCTTTATTCCTTACGTCCGCAAGCTCTCCGTCATTCATCTTGCTGACATCAGTCCCGTTAAGAATGTACTTGCCGGATGTCGGAGTGTCCAGACATCCAAGGATGTTCATCATTGTAGATTTTCCGCTGCCGGAAGGTCCCATTATTGCCACAAAATCATTCTTCCAGATAGACAGTGAAACGCCGTCTAATGCATTTACCACATCCTCTTCTCCAAGATGGTAAATCTTATACAGGTTATCAATTTTAATAACCTCTTCCCTCTGTGTGTTCTTATTTGCATCCATATTTTAAAAATTTTCTGTCGCGACAGATTATTCCATTTTGCTTAAGAAATCTTTGCAGGCCTCTGTAAGTGCGTGCAGAGCAATAGGAGTGTTCCATTGTGACCGGTCCCTTACTCCAACCTCATTTGATACGGTGCGCAACTCAAAGAAGTTTACATGTTCATTAAGGCAGACATAGAAAAATGCCGCTCCCTCCATGCTTTCTATTTGCGGCCCGTAATGTTGTATCAGTCTCCCTCTTGTTTCCTCTGTTCCCGTAACTGTCTGAACAGTAACACCTGTAGCACGTTTATATGATTTAATTAATTCTTCAAAATATTCCGGGAGTTTCACTGAATTCAGCGCACCGTCCGTGTAAGGAAATAAATTAGAATCCAGTGCGGCAGAATCAAACAGAGAGACAAAGCCGGAACCGGTCTGAAAACCAATGTCTCCAAAATATTCTTTATCAACAATAGAAACAGAACCTACAGGAAATAGCTCAATATCGTAACTGCCTGCAATTCCAATATTTATTGCAAGAGAATATTTATTTCCTTCAGCTTCTGCCTCCGCCAGTTTTTTGGTAAGTTTGTAACATGTTGAAGTTGTACCAATTCCTGTTAGCAAAAAATCAACCTGTACTTTTGAGGCAATTCTGCTTTCATATACTCTCAGTGCTTGTTGTGCACACGCAATCTCCTCTTGTTCCGCAGCAGTAAATAAAATCCTTATCATATACGTTATACTAATTAGAACGCTAAATTAATTAAACAAAAGACAAAATAGCTGCTAAAAAATAAATTTATCGGGCCAGTGTTGATAAATTGCTTTCTTATAAACTGTATAGTGAGAATTTGAAGATTATACCTCCGCCGGGCCTGCATTCGGCGCATATGGTTCCCTTGTGGAAAAGGACCGAGTTCTTTACAATCGCCAGACCCAAGCCGGAACCTCCCGTTTTTCTGGTTCTTCCCTCTTCCACTCTGTAAAATCTTTCAAAGATTCTGTTCAAATCTTCTGCCGGAACACCTTTTCCCGTATCCGTGTATGTGAAGTTGATTTTGTAACCCCCTTCTCCGGAAATCTGCTCCATTCCTGCGCTTAAGGAAATTTCTATGCCATTGCCCCCATGCTCTATGGAATTGTCTATCAGATTTTTAAACAGGGAGTAGATAAGAGAGTAACAACCGTTCAGCTTAAGTTCATTGCTTATCAAAGGATGGAACCGGATGTTGTTTGCCTCCAGTTTGTAACCAATTTCCTCACAAACTTCTTGCAGACATTTGCTGATATTTACTTCCTCTATCTTGTAGGTCTCTCCGCCCTCGTCAAGTTTGTTTAATGTGGAAACTTCCGCAATCAAATTGGATAACCTAAGCGTTTGCGAATAAGCCTTTTGAATAAATTGCATTTTTTGCTCTTCCGGCATTTCCGGGGATTGCAGTATTGTCTCCAGATATGCGCGTATTCCTGTAACGGGTGTTTTAAGTTCATGAGCAATATTATGGCTCATTTGCTGTTTGTAAAGTTTTGTTTTTTCTAACTGTTGGAAGGTGTCTGCAATTTTTCTTCCTATTTCACCAAAGTCATCATCTCCAAAATCTATGCTGCTGAAATCTTTTTGCTGACTTTTTAGCGCTCCTACAAATTGATTGAATTTTATAAGCGGCTGAGTCAGTTTGCCGGATATGATTATTGTTGCTGCAACAAGTGCTGCAAGCAGAGCAATTATCATAATCAGATATTTGTTATCTTTCTGAATCTGAGCAGGTTTTGCGGACATGAATTTAATTGCGGTTCTTATGAAATATCCGTTGTAGTTTTTTGCATAGAACAAATATTCATCTCCCATTGTGGGGGAGTACCGCAAAGAATTTCCATCTCCTTTCTCTCTTGCTTTTATAAATTCCGGTTTTCCCGACTGGTCTTCCTGAATAGAAACTTCTGTCTGCCGGCTGTCATAAAGCACAAATCCGGTTGTATCCAAAATTGTAAATAACATCTCTTTTGCCGGAGGCGTTATTTGTTTGTAAATCAAGCCGGAAGCTATCTTATTGTTTACGTCTTGATTAAAAGTTATCAGTTCATTTTGCAATGTGGCAAGACTATAGTCTTTGCTCTGCTGAAGAGTGTAAACAGTAAAGCCCAGCGCTATAAAAGCCACCAGGATAAAGAAATAGAGCAATAGCCTATATCTGTATTTAATTTGAACCTTTTTCATCTGCCTGCAGGCTGTATCCGTATCCGGAGCGGTTCATGATTAAGTCCCCCGCCTTGCCAAGCTTTTTTCTTAGTCTTGCAATGTGCACATCTACTGTTCTTTCCAAAACATAACTTTCATCTTTCCAGACAAGTTTCAGAATGTCGTCTCTGGAAAAGATTTTTCCGGGGTATTTGGCCAGGAGCAATAATATCTCCATCTC
>JAQWEK010000122.1 GCA_028704975.1 Bacteroidales bacterium
ACATCAGGCTCAATCTCAACAAGTTTATTGAATTTTGCTCTGTCAAAATTATCCAGATTAATTCTGGAGCTTGGGTTGATTGTGTAACCAAAATTTATCATTTCTTGTCTGAAAAGTTTTTGACCAGGTACTCATGTATCTCCAAGGCAGAACTGCGTGCTTCATGCAGAGTGTCCGGGATTGTCTTTGGGCCGGTGCATGCTCCTGCAAAGAAGAAACCCGGCAAATTGCTCTTTTGCAGAGAGTAAACGGAATCTTTTGTTGTAAAAAAGCCGTCATCTTCTTTGTTTATCTGCAGCATGTTTCCAATTTTTTCTCCCGCCTCCGACGGTCTCATCCCGGCCATTAACACAAGAAGATCCAATGTGATTTTTATTGGCTTGCTGCTTAACGTATCCTCCGCTTTTACAAGCAGTGTCTTATCTTGCTGCTCAGAAACTTCTGATACCCTGCCTCTTATGAATCTGATGTCATATTGTTTTTGAGCCTTCAGATATAAATTTTCATAATTTCTTCCAAACATTCTAAGGTCCATGTAGAAACAATATACTTCCGCCTCCGGAAATTCTTGTTTGATTTCACAGGCCTGCTTAACGGCTGTTGCGCAGCAAACTTTTGAGCAGGCTAAATTGCCGACTTTTTCATCCCTGGATCCTACGCAATGAACAAATCCTATCCTTTTTGGATTCTGTATTCTGCTGTCATACTTGGTTTCATAGTATTGTTCCAAATCAGCATTTGTAATAACACGGTCATAAATTCCGTATCCATATTCCTCTTTTTTCTCCGCCTTGAACAAGTCAAACCCGCTTGCAAGAAGAACGGCGTCTGCAAGAACTGTTATGCCGTTAGACAGTATGACATTATAAGATTTGTCAAGAACGTTAATTGAATTAACATCTGTATTTAAGAAGCATTTTACTCCGTTAACATTTTGTAACAGCGTGTCCAACACCTCTTTGGCAGGCTGACTTGCGGGAAATAATCTGTCCCATTTAGCAAGATGTCCCCCGAGTTTGTCTGTTTTTTCAATCAGAATTGTGTTGTATGAAAGCCTCTGGAGTTGTGAAGCCGCTTCTAGTCCGGCGGGGCCGCCTCCAATAATCAGTACGTTGTTATTCATTGATTTTAAGTTTTTTACAGCTTTAATATTTCTGTCGCGACAGATATTATTTTATGCACTCTACAAAATCCGGTTTGCCGATATTTTTTCCGTTCTTGCCAAGGTATTTTTTAGCAGGGTCATAATGTATGCCCATTTTGTCCAGAACCGGCTCAGGGCCAACCTGATGCGTCTGCAAACCTAAATCCCACGGGTTATATCCAAGAACTAATCCCGCAACTTCTTCATAAGTAAAAACAGGAATTCCGTGACCGTTTTGTCCGTAAGTTTTTCCTTGAGTTTCCGCAATTACATATTGCCAGCGATCCATGAAATAGGGACAGCCGGGGCAATTTGTAATTATCATATCCGGTTTATATGGCTCCATGCTTTCAAATTTTTTATGAGTATTTGCAAGGGAATATCCTCTGTTGCTTTGGACAAAATATTGTCTGAATCCAAAACCGCAGCAATGCCTGCGCTCAGGGTAATCCACAACTTCCCCGCCCCAGGCCTCAATCATCCCGGCCAGCACGTAAGGGTATTCAGCGCCTCCTACGCCTTTGGAAGGGAACATCTTAGAGTAATGGCAGCCAATGTGTTCCACAACTCTTAAAGGTTTGCCTGTGTTTTTATCCACCAGTTTGAATTTTGCCTGTGCGGCAATCAGATTCTTGTATTTATACATAAGGTCACTTGCATGAACAAGAAATTTTGGTTTTGCAAAATCAAGTCCCGTAGCCTTCTTAAGGTTCTCTGCAATTTTATTCTGCAGGTCCGGAAATTCTCTCCATGATTCTAATGTCTCGCAATAAAGTCCAAATGAAGTTATGCATGAGCAAACATAGTTTTCATAACCGTATTTGTGCATTAACGCAAATTGGCGCGCAATGATAGTCATCACTGTCTCCTGAGGAATTGCATCTGAATGGTAGGCTATACCTCCGCATGTTGTATGATGCTCGGTCTCAAAGATATTCTTGTTTAATTTATTTCTGGTTATATCCAGAAAGGCCCATTCGCTTGCGGGGAAAAATGTCTGTCTGATGCAACTTCTTACATAGAAATAATGGTCATCAGGGATTTCCTTCTGGTAATCGGACCATATTTTTTGTTTGCCTTCGTATATCATATTTTTTTATTATCAATTAATGATTAAGGTGTGCCCCGTTGCATTCTGTGTATATCTTGTTAAAGTATTCTTCTTCCGTAAGTCCCAGTTCCTTAGCCCTCTTCTCAGCTGCGGCCTTAACTGCGTTCACTCTGTCCGTGCCGCCTGTGATATCAAAAATTTTCTTTATCTCATCCAAATCTTTCTGGGGAATTTTCCTCACCGCACCTGGCCCTTCGCCATCCAGATTAGCATTAAGTCTCTCATAGACATCATCCATGTGCTCTTCTTCCCATTTCCAAACTTTGCCGGCCTCCTGGTGGGTTGCATATTTGAAGGTTCTTGGATAGACGCAGTATCCATAGTTCAATATATTGCCGCACAAATCTTTAGAGACCACATATTGCTGTCTGCCTTTTTCTGATTCCATAAAATATCCCATGTCAATAGAGAGACTTCTTAACGCCATAACAACAAGTCCGGGTGCATTTTTGCGCGGACATCTTGTAACACAGCTCATACATTCTCCGCAGTACCAGATAGTATCGCTTTTTAAAAGTTTCTCTATTTCAGCGTCATCCTGACTTTGGACGGTATCAACAATCTGTCGCGGATCATACTTGTAAAATTCGGCGGCTGGACATATTGCCGTACAGGTGCCACAATTGATGCAGGCATTTAAACCCTCCTTTATCCTGTAATCCTTCATCAATCTTTCGTATAATTTTCCCATATAAATAGTTGATTATTACCCTGTTATTACTTGATCTTGTCAAAATCCGGTCTAACCTTGTCAAGGCCGGATTTAATCTCTTTTATGTAATCTGTCCCCTTGGTTGGAAATCTTTTTGCAAGCTCTTTTAGATTAACATCCGTGTTCATGTTGCTTGCCATTTGAGAGAGCACCTGTATGAAATCATACATTTGCTTCTTTGGTATACCATTGATAATCAGGTTAACCGCCTCCATTGCAAGTTTTGTAACTTCTTGCTGTATGCTCTTTGCATAGGGGGTTACCTGAATAAGATTCTGCCTCCTGTCTTTTGAGTTTGGAATTCTCTTTACCAGTTTTTTTTCCTCCAGTCCGTCTATAAGCTTAACAATAGAGTTCTTATCCTTTATAATAATATCCGCTATCTGCTGTTGGGAAAGCACTCCTTCATCCCATAGAGTGTCCATCACAAGGAACTGCTCCGGGGTAATATTAAATCCCTGACTCTGAAAAATAGAAGAGACATATTGCTTGAACTTGTTGTGTACCAAGTTCAAAAACACTCCGACTTGTTTATTAAGTATCATGGTTTATAGTAAAACATTTTACTATTTTGTAGAACAAATATATGCATATGATTTGATTATTGCAAAAGTCCTTGATCATTTTTAACTTTACCACAACTAAAGAGATGGATTATGGAGATTAACCCGGTTTATGTGATCTTGATTGTCGTGGTTCTGATAGGAGCTATCATTGTACTATTGAATATTGCCAACGGGCAAAAAAAGACAATTGCGGACTACATGTCTGAAAATGACAAGTTTATGCAAAATCTTATGATCACAATCCAAAATTTTCACAAGGAGAATAAAGATGATTATACTCGTGCGCAAGATTCTCAAAGAGAGGAAATTGCGGGAAAAATAAAAGACTTTAACGATTCTTTCAATAGAGGAGTTGGGCTTCTTACGGACAACCAGAAAAATCAACTGGCCAGCCTGGAAAAAGTTCAGGAGCAAAGGCTTAAATCTTTGGAGGACATGCAGAGAGAAAAACTGCAGACTCTGGATAAAACCCAAACAAAGATGGTTGATGATACCAATGAAAAATTGGAGAAGATGAGGCAGACAGTTGAGGAGAAACTGGATAAAACGCTGACAGATAGAATCGGAAAGAGTTTTGAAACTGTCG
>JAQWEK010000123.1 GCA_028704975.1 Bacteroidales bacterium
CATACGTATTCTCATTATCCTGCTTTTCACAGGATACCACCACAACAGCTACAGCCAGAATAGTAAAGATTATTTTTTTCATCTGTCGGGAGTAAACTATATCAAAAGGTGTGCCGCAAGGAATCTAAAAAGTATTTTTCTAAGTTCCCGACAGGTATATAAAGCCTGCCTCCGGCCGCTCTTTCATGTCCGCCGCCGTTATAATATTTTCTACCGAGCATATTAACAGAGAAATCTCCTTTTGATCTGAGAGAGACTCTGATAAAGCGCTCGGATTCAGTGAACAAAGCAGATATTTCTACACCGGCAATATTTAAAGGAAGGTTCACAAAACCCTCCGCATCTCCATCTTTAAAATTAAATTTATCCTTTGTCTTCTTATCCAATATCATGCATGCAGCCTTATACTTTGGAAAAATCTTCATTTTATTAAGGAGCATGAAACCCATCAGCCGCATTCTGTCCTCAGAGAAACAACTAAGCACCCTGTACTGAATGCCCTCCTTGTCAACACCCGCATCCATAAGTTCTGCCGCCATCTTAAAAGTTGAGGGGAAAACAGAATTTGAGTAGTTGTTTGTATCTGTCATCAGTCCCACATACAATGAGTTTCGGCACTCCTCATTCATCTTCTTTCCAATCTTTGCTCCTACTTTTTTTAGAAGCCAATATGTAAGTTCACACGTAGAAGACACCTTCGCCGAAGATATAGTAAGATCAAAATTTGTGTCAGGCTGCGGATGATGGTCTATCAGTATTTTCTTCGCCTTAGATTTTTCTATAAGTCCCCCCAACGAGTCAATCCTGCTCAATGCATTAAAATCCAGACAAACAATAACATCTGCCTTTTTAACTTCCATCCTAACTCTGGAAGGGACGGAAAGAAAATTGAGAATTTCTCCTCTTGCGTCCACAAACTTCAGAAAATCAGGATAATCAGTTGGCACAACAGCAGTGGTTACAATTTTTGGAAAAGCGCTCCTCAAAAACGCCTTAGTACCTGTAAGCGAGCCTATTGAATCTCCGTCAGGATTAGTGTGTCCTACAAGCAAAACACGCCCCGCACCGGAAACGAGATTCATGAATTTTTCAACTTTTGCAGTGGTTATTGTCATTTTGAAATATTGTTACCGCAAAATTAAAAATATATTGTGAGAGAAGAAGAATTTTCTTAAATTTGTCCCCCGAATTTGGTACTGCAAAGGTCCAATTTGATTCTTTAAACGAATATATATATTTGAAATATGAAAAAAGTTTTAACATGGGTTGTATTCCCAATCGTAATCATCGTTCTGACGGTTCTAATCGTTAGAAGTATCCAAGGCCCTATCAACTTTAAAAAAGAAAGAGCCCGTAGAGAAGTTATTGCTGAACAAAGACTTAAGGACATTCGTACGCTACAAGTTGCATACAAATCCAAGCACGGGAAATTCACTGCCAGCATGGACACTCTTATTGATTTTTACAACAACGGACAAATCACTATTGTTAAGCAGATCGGTTCTATGGATGACTCTCTTGCTGTTGCCCGTCACCTTGTAAGAAGGGAGAACGTTGTTATGGCTGTAAAAGACACCCTTCTTAAAGATCATCATTTTGTTGCTGATTCTTTGAGATATATACCATTCTCAAACGGAGATAAATTTGGGATGAAGGCGGTTGTAAAGAAAGTTTCAGGTGTTGATGTTCCGTTGTTTGAAGCAACAGCTCCGTTTAACTCTTTGCTTAGAGGAATGAACCATCAGTTGATTGTAAACTTGAATGCAGAAAGAGAGCAAACAGACAGATACCCTGGACTTCAGGTTGGCAGCGTTGACGCTCCAAACAATAATGCCGGCAACTGGGAATAATTGTTAAAACACTCTATAACAAAGGCGTCCGGATTTTTTCGGATGCCTTTTTTTGAATTTACCATGGCTAATTACTATTTCCGTTCTACAAAATTCACAATTGTCCCGGAAGAAATTAATTCACCGGAACAGCAGAAAAAAATAATGCAAGAGCAATTTGCAACGGCACCTGATGAAATTATCCGCTGCGCAGAACTGCCCGAGCATCACGCATTACTTTTGTTTTCCGCAAATTACGCAGATGAAAACGGCAATCCCGCCATTATAGGGGAAGGTGACCGCCCAATTATTTACAGGCATATAAAAAGGCTGGAAGAAATATCGGAATACAATAAAGCAATACTGGATTTTGACAGAATAAATAAGACATCATATATAACTATCAATCAGGGAGATAAATTAATGATGGCAAACTCGTTTCACACATCTGATTCTGCATCAACGCTCTATTTTCTGTTAGAAGCTTTGCGTCAAAAACAAATCAATCCCAGACAAACAGCGTTGGAAATTTATGGTACTCTATACAAGTCTGAACTTGCTCTTTTTAAATCTTACCTAAAAAAGGCTGACGCCAGATTGTAATTATGCGTATTATCGGCGGCACTCTAAGAGGCAGAGCAATAACGCCTCCTGCAAATTTTGAAGCGCGTCCAACCACGGATTTTGCAAAAGAAGGACTTTTCAACATTTTGGAAAATGAATACGATTTATCTTCATTATCCATGTTGGACCTTTTTGCTGGAACAGGTAGTATAAGTACAGAATTTATTTCACGTGGTGGAGCGGAGAGCGTATGTGTGGAGATGAACCGCGCAAATGCTCTGTTTATAAAAAAATCAATGTCATCATTAGACATAAAGAGCGTTAAAACAGTGCATTGCAACGTTTTTGATTTTTTAAAATTATGCAGCAGAGGATTTGATTTAATCTTTGCTGACCCGCCGTATAAACTGCCGGGCCTTGATACAATTCCAGATAGAGTTCTTTCTGCAACATATAATAACAACGGAACGGCATCCCGCATTTTAAATAACGGCGGATACTTTATACTGGAACACCCGAATTCGTATAACTTTTCCGGTCATAAGAACTTTGTGAAAGAAAAAAAATACGGAAACGTACATTTCTCTTTCTTTTCAATTTTGTAAAAGAAAAAAAATATCTATATTTGCATCCCCAACCAAGGGTGCGGTAGTTCAGTTTGGTTAGAATACATGCCTGTCACGCATGGGGTCACGGGTCCGAGCCCCGTCCGCACCGCTTAAAGAGAGCGTTACAAATCAGATGGTTACACATCTGTTGTAGCGCTTTTTTGCGTCTATTTCCCGACTCCGTTTCTCAAAAAACTGAACAATTTGTCCAGCCATCCGGCCAAGGGGGAAGGAGAGCTGAGCAAACTGCCATTATACTGAAGATTCAACATGGAAAAACGAATGCGGTATCGGGGAGAATATTTTTTGTTGTATTCCGATAAACTGTTGCCGCTGATATTATCATCGGCTTTTACTTCTACGGGAACGATATCTTCACCCCACTGCAACACAAATTCCACCTCTGCTTTACCTGCCGAGGTCCAGTAACAGAGAGTCCGATTATCCATCAGTGGCATGAGGGATTGCAAAACGGCGTTCTCAGCCATTGCTCCCTTAAACTCCGTATAGTTGGCTATCGGGTCCGTAACTACCGTTGCCGGCAACTGTGCCAATCGCCGAAGTAATCCACAGTCACAAGCATATACCTTAAAAGCGTCGGTTTCCTCGTAGGCAGACAAAGGCATCCCGGGTTTGCTTATATTGAAAACCCGATAAATCATACCAGCATCTTCGAGCCACATCAGCGCATCCTCGTAATCCTTTGAACGAGCTCCACTTTTGATTACCTTATAGATAAACTTGCGGTTCTCTTTAGAGAGCTGAGCAGGAAGCGAGTGCCATATAGTATGAATACGTGGTATCTCACGACTTTCCGCATATTTTGCAAAATCTAATTCATAAAGATCAAGAATATCATTAAGGGTGGACTCCACTTCTCCGATTCCTCTGTCTTCAAGCAATGCCACTACAGCCTCGGGCATTCCTCCAGATACCTGATAGCGTCGATATTCCGTGCGTAACTTGTTTAAAATAATTTCAGGCAAATGAATTATTCCTTTCAATGACTCTACATATTCATAAGTCTTCTCATCGCTTGCTCTCAGAAATTCTCTAAATGTAA
>JAQWEK010000124.1 GCA_028704975.1 Bacteroidales bacterium
TCCCAAAAGCTGCGGCAAGTTACAGAAGCAGCGCGTAAAAATTGAGATATGGTGTAATGGCTAGCACTGCTGATTTTGGTTCAGCCATCCCAAGTTCGAATCTTGGTATCTCAACTCTCTTTCTTAAAATCACATTTTTATGAGGCATAATTTTTCTTTTGGCTCTGTTCTCATATCTGCTTGTTTTTTAATTGCTTGCTCTGTTTTTGTTTCCTCATGCAAGGGGAAAAGAGGAAGCATAGAGGTTGTTAATCCTGATAAATTTCCTCAAGTGCAAGTCCCTGATATGATTGACAACCAGGTAGATGCCGCCAAGTATTACGCACTTAATTACTGGAAAGAATTTTTAGACCATAACAGACTGCTCCAGCTTGAATACAGCAAAGATTCAACGGGGGTTCTTGGAGTAAGCGGCAAAGTCTTTGAAGATGCCTTTATCGGATATATCAAAGCGTTGCAGGCTGCCAATCATTACCCGACCGCAAATGCGGGAGAGAGGGACCTGATGAAAAAAGCCGATTCCCTTGCCATTGCGGGGGATAAAAAATTTATCGGAAAAATCATAGAATATAGTGAGAAGTATCTGTATGAACCCAATTCTCCTTATTTAGATGAGCAGCTATATGTCCCTATACTTGAGGGAATTATAGATGCCAAGTCTATCCCTCCCGGAGATAAGATAGGATATATCGCTCAATTTAAGATGGCCATTCTCAATATGATAGGAGCCCGTGCAAATGATTTTGAATTTTCTACGGGAACTGGGAATAAACATCTGTATGACATAGACTCAGAATACACTCTGATTTATTTTAACAATCCGGATTGTTCTGATTGCATGAGAGTTCTAAATATTCTTAAAAATTCCGATGTCATTATAAATATGGTTGGACAAGAGAGACTGAAGGTTCTTGCGCTCTACCCGGATAAGAATCTTGCCCCATGGAGAAAAGACAGAAACATGTTTCCGAAAGAGTGGATTTATGCTTATGATCCAAAAGGTGCAATTAACAGCGGAAAAATCTACTCTTTGCGCGCAATCCCAAGCATGTATCTTTTGGATGAACATAAAGCGGTTATCTTAAAAGATGCAACTGCAGATAAAGTCATTGCCAAGCTGCAAGATGCATTGTATCAGAGTGATGTCATGGATGCAAAAAGCAAAAAAGAAACTGCTGCCGCAGACTCCGCAGCAACAGCCCTGGGATTATAAAACCAACGCTTTAATTTTTTAAAATCTATTCCGGAATTATTTCCAGCTTGTGTCTCTTTAATGTCACGATAGTTTTCTCTATCATCTTAACAGGATGATAATCGGTTTTTGACTTTCTTAAACCTTCGTCTCCCGTATCATCTTCTCTATTTACAAAAGAAAAACCAAGAGAAGCATTATGCTGTAAAAACTCATAATTAATTGTGGGATAAGTGCCTGCAACATCAGCAAAAGCCTTTTCTATGTGAACAAGAAATGTATTTGAATTGGTCATTTCACCCAAAGTGAATGCCACAACTTTCCCGTCCAACCTCAACAATCCTCCCTTTAAACCAAGTTCTTTATAATATTTGATTGCCATCTTGACAGAACACCCCTCGGCAAATAGAGACGGATTGTGACTGCACCCGTACTTCTTGCACCACTCCGTATTCATTGCTGAGCAATCCTCTATATTTGCATCCGTAATCTCCTCATATAGCCAATTTTGCGAGCGTTTGAATCTGGAGATGAAATTACGTTTGCTTTGATATTTTTTCCCTTTTAATGTAAGCAGATCACTTGCATTATAAACATAATCAAAATTGTTGCGATACTTCTGATAGTCAAATCTGCCAGGATAATAATGCTGTAAAAATTCAACTTGCTTATCCAACGCTCCTACAAAAACCACATAAGCGCCAAGTTTTTCTGAATCTGCAACTATCTGGTCTATTGCCTCTTTCAGTTCTTCATCATTTCCTTTGCCGGCTGGAAATAAATAGTATGCATGTTTTACGTCAGCCTCCTCTCCATCCTGTGCAGGCTTTATATTTGATGCAGGGTCAATCGGATTTTCTATGTTTTCACAGTTGGCGCAGCCGTTTTGAACAAAAGGTTTCTCATATTTTTTCTTCTCTGCAAATCTGACAAGCAGAAAGTCTTTATGGCGGGCAACATTAGTGTTAATGATTTCCCGCCATATAAACATCACTGTAAAATTATAATCTGCAGAATCATAGTCTGAAGAATGCAACAGACTGTTAATCCATTCTTTATCCTCCAGCGCAATATCTCTGAATTCCATATAATAACTTTAAAAACCTCTCTTCCTCCTGCAAACTCTATACCGCCACTTACTTAATTTCAAGCCACTGTTTTAATGTGGCAACGGCCTCACTCTTCATAGGCTCCGGCATATTTTTAATTCTTGAGCGGTGGCTGCCACCGGGAAGTATAAAGAACTTAATATTGTCATGTCCCGGATTGTGCGGTCTTACAGAAGACCATGGATCCCACTGGCCATATATGAACAACATCTTTGCATCCGTAGTGGCAATGAAATTTGTCAGTTTGTTGTAAAGAGATTTGTCAAACTTAAATTTCTGCGCAGGCAAGAAAATTTTCTGAAGATATCCGTGAGTACTCTTTATCGTAAGCAAGTCTTTAAATGGCTCACAGTCATATCCATAGTAGCCCATTTCTTTAGCCGCCTGTACAAAGAAGGGAGCATTTGCATCCCAGCTCTGGAAATAGTCCGGACCTACGGCTTCTACAAAAAAGTCAAACATCTCTTTATCCGTTGCTGTCTTAGGATTAGGAACCATTGAGGTCTTTCTTCCCCACTGCCAAAAAGCAAATGTGAATTCAAGTGTGCAGTAATCATAAAGCTCCGGTATTGAAATCTTATACTGTAACTTATTATCTCGTACATACTTCTCAAGCATAGGTTGTATGGTTGCACGTCTCTTTAAGAATTCTATCTGGAAATTTTTCAGAATTTCTCTGTCTTGTGCGGTTCCGCAGGAATCTCTGATAAAAGGTTCATGTCTTCCATCCTCAACACTTCTGCTGATTGGTCCGACGTAAGGAACACTAAAGTCTAAATCCTTTGGATAAAAAGCAGTATAGGCCATGCAGTTTGTACCGCCTTTGCTTATGCCCGAGGAGAACCATTTGCCTTGGAACAAATGCCCAAGTGCCTTTCTAATAGCATGCAAATCAGCCGCTTCCTGTTCCGCCGTCATATAGCTCCAATCTAAAGTATCCCAGGTAATAGTACTGTCATTCTGCATAAAAGGAACCGATTTGTTAAAGTATCTGTGTTCAACTCCTATCATATTTGTGTTAAACATATCAGACATCTCTTCTCTGTAACGAGGATTCAAAAAATAAGTGCCGGTATAACCTTCCGTAACAATTTCCGTAGGTTTGTCCCATCCTGCAAAAGCAACAACTACCATCTGTTTAAATGTGCCTTTCTTGGGATTCTTATGGTCAATAGGTTGCGTTATAAAGAAAACATACTTGTTGATGAATTTATTTGGCATCTTATCATCAACAAACAATGGCTTAATGTCAGATATCTGACCATAATTTTCTGTCGGGAGCACATACCTGTTTAGCCACAGCAAATCCTGAGGCAGCAAAGAGTCCGGAGATGATGCTGCAAACTTCTCACAACAAGTCTTTTCTGCAGTTGCCTTGTTCTGCGCCCCAGCAGGTATCGCGATTATTGCAACTATGCAAATCGCGACGGATATTTTAAATGTTTTTAACAAACCTTTTAACATAACTAGTTTTTACTTTATTGATAATTCTTTTCACCAAGTTTAACCGGCAATTTTAATCCCGGTTCATTGCATATTGTTATGGCTATTGTAATTGTCAAAGATAACAATTTTAAGTACTTTTGCGACTCACGGGATTTAGAAAGAGATGAAAAATTTTGTAGAAGAATTAAAGTGGCGCGGAATGATTCATTCCATGATGCCTGGAACAGAAGAACAGCTAATGAAAGAGCCTAC
>JAQWEK010000125.1 GCA_028704975.1 Bacteroidales bacterium
TAGTTAAGAAAGAGAAAGGCGGGCTGGGCAAATTATTTGGCGGCAATTCAATGGCGTACCAACCTACCGGCAGCGAGATTAAGAAACAAAGAGTTTGCTTTAAGATGGAGGATATTACTCCGCTTGCGAATATGCTTGCAGAATGCAAATTTCCGGAATCATCTAATTTTAAGGCAGATCCGGCATCAGACAGCGCACGCATGGAAGTTCTTTATTCTAAGGACAAACAATTTGCTGCAGTACAATTATTCCAGTATATTCCATTTGAATATCAGATTTTCAGTCCAATTTATATTTACACTAATCAAGAAGCCATTGCTTTTTTGAATTTTATGAACGCTATTAAATAACCAAATTGCTTGAGAATAAGTAGTTAATTTATAAAACGCTCCCTCTAAAAAAGAGAGCGTTTTATTTTTTAGTCTCAAAGGAAAATACTAATTTTGTTACGTTTTTTTAACAATGGCCTTAAAACCGCTTAAAACATTTATGGAACTTACAATAAACAATTACACTTAATACAATAAAAAAACCAAAACTAAATCATGGATAAGATTACTTCCCCAGAAGATCTGCTTAAGATTAAAAATGCTTATGCAGAACGGATGAAGCTCAGAGAGGATGCGCTCAAATCTACTCCCAAGACTGTTAGCGGTTTAAACGCAGGTACAAAAAAAATGCAAATTCTTTGCTGCTGCGATACTAACTGTGCTGCATCTCACGGAGACAAGATTGCTGATTCCCTAAGCGAATTGGTTAAATCTGCTAAGGTTAGTGACAAGGTTGATATCATCAAGACAGGTTGCTTCGGCTTTTGCGAAAAGGGACCTATCGTGAAGATTGTACCTGATAACACTTTCTACACAGAGGTTAAACCAGAAGATGCAGAAGAGATTTTCAAGACACACGTAATGGGTGGCAAGAGAGTTGAGCGTCTGCTATTTGAGGACCCTAAAACACACCAGCGTATTCCGGATTCCAAGGATATGAATTTCTACCGCAAACAAATGCGTATTGCATTGAGGAATTGCGGAGTCATTGATCCTGAGGATATTAACGAGTATATATCTCGCGACGGATACAAGGCATTGGCAATGTGTCTTACTAAGATGACTCCTAAAGATGTCATTGAGACCGTTAAGAAGTCAGGTCTTAGAGGACGCGGAGGTGCAGGATTCCCTACAGGTTTAAAATGGGAGTTTGCATCAAAGTCTGTAAGCGACGTTAAATACGTTGTCTGCAATGCCGATGAGGGTGACCCAGGTGCTTTTATGGACCGTTCTCTTATGGAGGGAGATCCTAATTCAATTATTGAGGCCATGGCTATTTGCGGTTATGCAATTGGTTCTGAAAACGGACTTGTTTACATCCGTGCGGAATATCCGCATGCCGTTAAGAGACTGAAACTTGCAAGAGAGCAGGCTAGAAAGCTCGGACTTCTTGGAAAGAATATTTTTGGTTCAAAATTCAGTTTTGATATTGATATCCGATACGGTGCCGGTGCATTTGTCTGCGGAGAGGAAACTGCTTTAATTCACTCTATGGAGGGAAAACGCGGAGAGCCTACTCTAAAGCCGCCATTCCCTGCAGTTAAGGGTTATCTTGGCAAACCAACCAACGTAAACAACGTTGAGACATGGGCTAACATTCCTCCTATTTTCTTAAACGGACCGGAGTGGTTCAGTAAGATAGGAACAGAAAAATCCAAGGGAACAAAGGTATTTGCTCTTGCCGGAAAGATTAACAATGAGGGACTTGTAGAGGTTCCAATGGGAACAACTTTAAGAGAAGTTATTTATGATATTGGAGAAGGCATTAAGGGCGGAAAGAAGTTTAAGGCCGTACAAACGGGAGGTCCTTCCGGAGGTTGCTTAACTGAAAAAGACCTTGACACCCCTATTGATTATGACAACTTGATGGCTGCCGGCTCTATCATGGGTTCCGGCGGTATGATTGTTATGGATGAAGACAACTGCATGGTTGCAATTGCAAAATTCTATCTGGAATTCATCGTCAGCGAATCTTGCGGAAAGTGTACTCCTTGCCGAGTCGGTAACAAGAGAATGCTTGAAATTCTTAACAGAATTGTAGACGGAAAGGGAGAGATGGATGATCTTAAGAAAATGCGTACACTTGCCAATGTCATCAAAGACTGTGCATTGTGCGGCTTAGGACAAACATCTCCAAACCCTGTTCTTTCTACTCTTGACAATTTCTATGATGAGTATGTTGCTCACGTAAAGGACAAGACTTGTCCGGCAAAACATTGCCAGAATCTGCTTACCTATACTATCAATCCTGAGAAGTGCCAAGGATGTACAGCGTGCGCAAAGACTTGTCCGGGCAACGCAATTGTCGGGAGTCCGAGAAAGCCTCACACTATTATTCCTGACAAATGTATCAAGTGCGGTATGTGCTTGAGCCGCTGCAAGTTTGGTGCAATTTCAGTATGCTAAAAATTAAGGATTTATGGAAAAGACAGTAACATTAAAAATAGATAAACATGAGGTTACGGTTCCTGCCGGAACCATCATACTAGATGCTGCAAAGAAGGTTGGTATTGATATCCCGACGCTATGCTACATTAACCTGGAAGGAACTGCCGTAAAAAGCAATCCTTCTTCCTGCAGAATATGCGTTGTAGAAGTAGAGGGCAAGAAGAACCTTGCACCTGCTTGTGCTACAGCATGTACTGAAGGAATGGTTGTTCACACAAGCACAACCAGAGTTCTTAATTCAAGAAGAATCGTTGCAGAACTTATTCTTTCTGATCACCCTAATGAGTGCCTTGTTTGCCCTAAGAGCGGCAAGTGTGAACTGCAAAAACTTTCTCAAAGATTCAATATCAGCGAGATGCCTTTTGCAGGCGGTGAGCTGTCGCAGAGAACAAAAGAGGTTACAGCTGCCATTGTCAGAAATATGGACAAATGTATCCTTTGCCGCAGATGTGAAAATGTCTGCAACAATGTTCAGACAGTCGGCGCCCTTGGTGCAATAAAGAGAGGATTCAATACAATGATTGCTCCCGCTTTTGGAAAATCTTTGAAAGAGAGCGAGTGCACATATTGCGGGCAGTGCGTATCCGTTTGTCCTACAGGAGCTTTAAGCGAGCATGATTATACAAACAGATTGCTTGAAGACCTTGCAGACCCTGATAAGACAGTCATAGTACAAACCGCTCCGGCAGTAAGGGCTGCTCTTGGAGAGGAGTTTGGACTACCTGCCGGAACACTTGTTACAGGCAAGATGGTTGCAGCTCTTAGAGAACTTGGATTTGCAAAAGTATTTGATACTGACTTTAGCGCTGACCTTACAATTATGGAGGAAGGCTCTGAAATCATAGATAGATTAACGCACTTCTTAAAGAAAGACAGACTTGTAAGACTTCCTATTCTTACATCCTGCTGCCCTGCATGGGTTAATTTCTTTGAGAAACAATTCCCTGATATGCTGGATATTCCATCAACCGCAAGAAGCCCTCAGCAGATGTTTGGCTCTATTGCCAAGAACTACTGGGCCGATATGATGGGAATTCCAAGAGAAAAATTGGTTTGCGTTTCTATCATGCCTTGTCTTGCAAAGAAATTTGAATGCTCAAGAGAGGAGTTTAAGAAAAAAGGAAATCCTGATGTTGATTACTCATTATCAACAAGAGAGTTTGCAGAATTAATCAGAAAAGCTAACATTAATTTTAACGCTTTGCAGAATGAAGATTATGATAATCCTCTTGGAGAGTCAACAGGAGCAGGCGTTATCTTTGGCGCAACCGGCGGAGTTCTAGAGGCAGCATTGCGTACAGTTTATGAAATCTACACCGGCAAGAAATTGGAAAAAATTGATTTTGAGCAAGTTAGAGGATTAGATGGTATTAAGAAGGCTGTTATTGATCTTAACGGTTTCCCATTGCATGTTGGTATTGCAAACGGGCTTGGAAATGCCCGCAGACTTCTGGAAGAAATCAGAAGCGGAAAGAGTGAGT
>JAQWEK010000024.1 GCA_028704975.1 Bacteroidales bacterium
TGTCGTACTTGATAAAATGTGTAAGTACCTTAGGCTCAATCAGTCTATTAATATCATCCGGTGCAAGAATCTCATTCCAGAATATTTCATTCCTCTTAGCATCCTCTTTTGTCTGCCCACCTTCTAACACACAATCTTTGTATGGCCACGACAAAACGACTTCGCGACTATCGGAAAGAAAATGTTCGTCATCACCGGTGAGACCAATCTTGTTCTTGAAAGAAGTGTAGCTGTCCGGCAAGAAGCGTTTATTCATCACAAACTTCTGGAAACGCACCTTGTCAAAGACAAGCGTTCCCTCAATATCTGTGAAGAAGTTTTTTTTCAGTTTCTCATTTGAAAGAAGGAGTTTGAGCAGGTCCGGACGCAGATCCAGAGCTGCCTCCACAATGCTGTTTTTCAGCATCACCCCGTCATCGCTGGTATATTGACTGTGAGGCCTCAGCAGCTCCTCTAATTCTTTCAGTAAACTTGTGTTATCCATTATTTTGATTATTACTATTTGTCATGAATCGGAATATCGGGTATTCTTCGTATGTCTTCTTATCTTTGATTTTCGCGTAGTGCTTTTTTGCTTTGGGAATATCATCCAAAAGTAAATAAGCGGAGGTAATAGCTTCTCCACTGCCCTTTTTGTCATTCACGATTTGGTGAAGTAATTGGGTTTCTTCGGCAGAATACTCTCGTGTCCGTTTTACAGTTTGCAAATAATTGATCTGCCTTATTGAAAGAGGAATGCTTTCGCGATTGTTCAGCAGCCACTCAGCTAATGACGTCGCCATTGATAATAACCCAGATTTTTGAGGATTTTGGTCGTAGGCGGAAAGGATGAAGAGCAACGCAAAATTCACTTGTTCTGCAATTATGCCTTCATTGACCGTTGCCATTAAAGATTGCAAGATATTATCATAGTGTATATCTGAAATATGGCAATAAGATGATTGAGTCAGAAGAATATATTGGGTGGTTGTAAATACGCTACCACATTTATCCTTAATATAAACATCAAAAGGATCTCCGAGAATATTGACAAAGTTGTCATTATCGCCATTCTGCCCCTTAATAAAGGCAAGCGGTAGGTAAACATCGTAGATTGTGGCATGGCATAATTTAAAACTTGAATCGGAGAATCCATTGTGAGGCTTCTTGTTAATAAGCACATCAGTTAAGACCTTAATGGCATCATCAGTTTCTTGACTGCCCTTTTGAAAATCAAACTCTTCTTTAATGTGAAGGATTTCAGCAATCTTCTGCAGATTAGTCAGATATTCAAAATGTTTGTTAAAATGCTCAATCTTTGCGTCAATATCAGGAAGATTGCCTTTGGGACCAATCATGAATGGCCGTCCTCCAACCATCATTTTATCAGACTGGATGAAATCAAGGATGAACGACATATCATTGATCCGTTCAGAAAGATTTCCATTAAGTGTAAAGGAAACTTTGCCGGGCATATCATTCTCGTAGGTTAATGTAAAACTCTTACCCAAACTCAACTGAGTGCTTCCGTTTCCTCTCGTTACGACAAATGTTCGATAATAGACTTTGTCGTTAATTACTACTTCTTTGTTGACAGGGTATTGAAATTGTGAAATTTGTCCATATTCAACAGGGATATCAGGATAATTGTCGGGACCTTTTTCATAAATGCAGACCGGATAAGAAAAAGGGTATTTTAAAAAGTCCTCTTTACTGTTTCCGTAACATTGGATATTGATAACGCTTTGCTTGATATTCTTTAACTCTTTCTTGGTAAAGGTCGTAGAAGCCGCAAAACTTGCTTGTTGAACACAGTCTTCATAAAAATTCATAACCAAGGACGTAAATTCTTTGTCATCAATAGGTATCATGGAAAATTCTACATTTTTTCCTTGATGGCTCCCTATCTGAGATAACAATGTTTTTACTCTAATTGGGCTAAGAAGTGAGTAGTATATTTGAGTGTCACCATTCACGTTATAGTAAACAACAAAGAAAGCTACGCCTTGAGTTAAATAGTTGGATAGGTTTACCCTTGAAATATGATACTTTATTTTGGGTTTTAGAAGAGTTTCTGCTCCTTTGCTTTTAACCTGCACATAGACACGGCCGCATAGGTCTTCTTTCTTCTTCTTGGCGTTGGCGTTCTTGTAAAGATAGATAGCTCCATCCCAAGAAGGCTCCTTGTCGCCCTCATTGATTTGAGCAACCAAAAAGCCTGTTTTGGATATGTAGCTGGTTACAGCTGATGTTCCTATCTTTTCGCCATCCATATTCTTTAACGTGCTATTTCCTATTCAATTTTCCAGTTAATAATCATTTCATCAACCATCTGACTTCTCTGGTCGGCAATTCTGTACAGGGACTCGATGAGTTTGTTTTTTTTGTTCTTGTTATCGTCTTGTTTATCGTCATATTCTTTCCAGGCGGCATCACGTTTCTCAATGAGTGCATCTTTCTGCTTCTGGATATTCAGTTTGCTTCTCAGGTTCCGCTCAATGATAAACTCTTGATTTTTCCGGTCTATAGTACTACCGTTTTTTAGACCATCAGGCTTGATTTCTTAGTTTATATTCTACTCCGTTTTCCGTATTAATTCAAGCTGCATATTCGTACCATTCCTCAGGTGTGTAATTGTTCAATCCCTGATGCTGACGCCTGTTATTATAGTATCCTATATACCTCATTTATTCCACGATAGAGTTCGTTGCCGTTCTCTGCCGGACAAAGATAAATATATTCCCTTTTTATCGTCCTCCTACCGGCTTGTAATAATGGCGGCTGCGCTGCAGTCCTGATAATTCGCACTGTTTTCTTATACTTATTCCTTTCCGGGGATGAATCTCTTTTTTGAGGGCTTCAGTATCCCAAGATCTTCTGAGACCCTCTTGCAAAAATCCACTTCTATCTCCAATCGACCTATTTTTTCGTAGAACGCTTTTTCTCGTTTCGCTGCCTCTTCATCCGGTGCCTTACTCTTAAATATCTCTGCACTGCGGGTCAGAAATTCCTGTTTCCATTTTGAGATCATCTGCGGATGGACGTCAAATCGCTTCGATAATTCCGATAATGTCTCCTTTTCTTTCAGCGCTTCTATTGCTACTTGTGCCTTGAACGCTGCACTGTGTTTCCTTCTTGTTCCGTTCATTTTGCTAAATTTATTATTTTTTCTTAAATCTAGCTTGTGGTCCTATTTTTCAACAGTATTATAGATTTAAAGAATGTACTTTTTGTATATTTACAAACAAAGAGAAAAAATCAAACCATCATGATAATCGGCGCATACATAATGCCGCATCCCCCTATTATAATTCCTCAGATTGGAAAGGGAGAGGAGCGGAAAATTCAGAAGACGATTGATGCTTGCAAAGAGGTCGCAAATCGTATTGCAGCCCTTAAGCCTCAGACGATTGTGCTTACGTCTCCGCACTCTGTTTTGTACTCAGATTACTTTCATATTTCATCCGGCAGCGGAGCAAAGGGAAGTTTCTCCCGGTTTGGCGCGCCGCAAGTGCAGATGGAAGTAACTTATGATGAGGAATTTGTAAGGCAGCTTTGCAATCTTGCAGAGAGATCTGCCCATGCAAATTCTAAAAGTGCTTCTTCAAATTCTGAAAGCGTTCACGACAGGTATTCATCTTTTCCTGCGGGAACTCTCGGAGAGAGAGAGGAGTATAAAACGTTGGACCATGGAGTAATGGTACCGCTATCATTTGTAAATGAGCGATATACGGACTACAAACTGGTAAGGATAGGACTATCGGGATTATCGCCTCAAGAACATTATCAACTTGGCAAGATGATAACTGAAGTCTCTAACAAACTGAACACTAAGGTAGTATTCCTGGCTAGCGGAGACTTGTCACACAAGTTGACTGATGAAGGTCCTTACGGTTTTTCTCCCGACGGGCCGGTCTTTGATAAGCAAGTAATTGAGGCAATGGCAAATGCAGACTTTTTAAGGTTTCTAACATTTGAACCAGAGTTCTGTGATTCTGCAGCAGAGTGCGGGTTGCGCTCCTTTATGATAATGGCGGGAGCGCTTGACTGCAAGGAAGTTAAAGCGGAACTTCTCTCCCATGAAGGACCATTTGGGGTTGGCTACGGAGTTGCCGCATTTGAAGTTGAAGGAGATAACCCGGCCCGCAATTTTGACGTGCAGCTGCAAGAGCATGAAAAGCGCAAACTTGCCGATATCAAGAGCAATGAGGATATTTATGTGCGGCTTGCAAGATTTTCTCTGGAGACTTATGTGAGGAGCGGCAAGACCGCAAAACTCTCTACTGACCCGGGCGCGTCAAAATTTGACAGCGCAAGCGGAAACGGATATTTTTCTGTGAATGAATTGCCTGCAGAGATGCTGCATGAACGGGCAGGTGTATTTGTATCCATTCACAAGGATGGTCAACTGAGGGGTTGTATCGGTACAATTGGCCCCGTAACTGATTCAATTGCACGTGAAATTATCCGCAATGCTGTCTCCGCAGGGACTGAAGACCCCCGTTTTGAAGCCGTAAGAATCAAAGAGTTAGACAAACTTGTGTACAGTGTGGATGTACTTGGTCCTATTGAAGATGTAAAAGATAAAAACCGTTTGGATGTAAAACGTTATGGTGTAATTGTTTCATGCAAAGGGCGCAGAGGGCTGTTGCTTCCAAATCTTGAAGGCGTTGATACTGTTGATTATCAGATTGATATTGCAAGGCAGAAAGGCGGTATCGGAAAGAATGAAAAATATACCCTGCAAAGATTTGAAGTTGTAAGACACAAATAACATAATTAAATTTATTTAGATAGTTATTTAATACTATAAAAACATATAACAAGATGGTGATGTCAGAGAGCAAAATAATATGTGAAATTTGCCCGCATCATTGTGCTCTAACCAATGGTATGTCGGGAATTTGCAGAGGACGCTCCTGCAAGGATGGCAGAATAATTTGCTCAAATTACGGCATGCTTACTTCCATAGCATTAGACCCTATTGAAAAAAAACCGCTTAAGCAATTCTTTCCCGGCAGTAAGATACTATCCGTCGGGAGCTATGGCTGCAACATGCATTGCCCTTTTTGCCAAAACAGCGAGATCTCAATGATGGGTTTCAGTGACGGACCCGATGCCGGCAAGACACTGGAAAGTTGCAAAAAAGAACTTCCGTGCTACAAGTTCACGCCCGAAGCGCTTGTAGCAAAGGCCAAAGAACTTGAGAACCAAGAGAATATAGGTATTGCATATACATACAATGAGCCGCTTATCGGCTATGAATTTGTTTTGGATTGCGCTAGGCTTGCAAAAGCAAACGGGCTTAAAAACGTCCTTGTAACAAACGGAATGATTTGCGACAAGCCGCTGCAAAAGCTTCTACCTCACATAGATGCATTTAACATAGATTTAAAGGGGTTTGGTCAAAAAACGTATGATCTGCTGGGCGGAGACTTGGAGTGCGTAAAGAACACAATAAAAACGGCGGCAAAAGTGTCTCATGTGGAGGTTACTACGCTGGTTGTCCCGGGAATGAATGATTCAGAAGAAGAAATAGATTCCATTGCATACTGGCTATCGGGATTACAAACTGTCGGAAGCTCTATTATGCCAGACACACGTGAAACCGGGTTTAAAGGAATGATCCCTTATCACTTGAGCCGCTTCTTTCCACGCTACAAAATGGCTGACGCACGGGAAACTCCGGTTAAAAAAATTTACGCGCTCGCAGAACGGGCACGCAAATATCTAAGATTTGTCTACACCGGCAACTGCTGAACTCTGCCTCTGAGCCAAAATCACCCCCGCAATTGCCAAAGCAATTCCGCAGACTTTTAATATAGTAAGTTCCTCTTGTCCAAGATAATATGCAACCACAGCTGAAACAGCAGGTATAATTGCGGAAAACACATTTGCACTGGTAATGCCTATCTTTGAAATAATAAACACCCACAAAGCAAAACACAAACATGAACATAAAATTGCAAGAGCAAGAAGTGTCCCCTGTACAGGCAATGTAAAATAATCCGGCGTAAGTCCCTTAAGCCCAAACAATAAAAACGGCGGCAAAAAAAGCACCGAACCAATTATAAATTGCCACATCGTAATTGTTATTGCATTGTATCTGTCTGAAAGTTTATTCACCAAAAACGAATAAGAAACAGAACCGGCAACAGCCATAAATAATAAAATTATACCGTAAGAATTCTTAACCCCCATTCCGCCGGCTTTATAAACTACCATAAAAATTCCGGCGATTGTTAAAAACGTTCCGATTGTTTTCCACACGGAAAACGAAATATTTAGAAAAAAAGTCTCAATTATTATACAAACAACCGGTATGGTAGCTATTATCACGGCGGCCATAACGGGTGAGCCGGTATATTTTATTCCAAAATTTTCACCAATAAAATAGATAAACGGCTCAGAAAAAGCCAGAAGCATAAACCACTTGAAATCGCCCTTCTCTATTTTCTGAAACTTTCCGGAAATTTTTGCAAATGCATACATGAAAATTGCGGCAAGCAGGAGTCTTTCAAAAATGAAAGTGAAGATAGGTATGTTCCTGGTAATCAAAAAATTCTCCCATATAAAAGAAAATCCCCATACAATTACCGCAATCATTGCAGCGGTGTAAACCGCCCCTTTATTATTTCCTATACTCATTACCTAAATGAAATTAAAACAGATAAGATTGTTGCATCGATATAAGACGGGAAGCTACCTGTCAAATTCAAGCCTCATAACATTGCGTTCCCCGGTGAGCGTGCCATTGCTAACCATCTGGACGCCATTAACAAAAACCCCTTCTATAAAGGAACTAAAAGCTAAAGATGATTCTTCCTTTTGACCGCCGAACTCCGTAAAATCTTTTACGTAAAACGGACTCCAGCCGCACAAAGAAGCGGGATGCAATGAGCTATAACAATCTTTTTTAGAAAGGTTTACAAGTACAATATCTGCATAGTAGCCCTCTCTTAAAAAACCTCTTTTTGACAAATTAAAACATTTTGCAGGTCCGTGGCTCATCCGCTCAACTACCTGAGGCAAAGCGAATACGCCGCGTTTATATAGTTCAAGCATCATCTGCAAACTGTACTGCACCAGCGGAATTCCTCCCGGCGCACGCATATATGATTTCTTCTTATCTTCCAGTAAATGAGGAGCATGATCTGTGGCTACAACATTAATAACTCCGCTGCGCACTCCCTCTCTTATGGCCTCCATATCCTCCGCATCCTTAAGGGCAGGATTGCACCTGATTAAGCTGCCGTACTTTGCATAGTCCTTGTTGCAGAACCACAAATAATGAACGCATACTTCTCCGCTTATAACTGCTTTCTCTTCTCGTTTCCCGATGAAACTTTCTACATCAACACCATTTGCAGCCATTCCATCCCGCTCATTTTTAAGCATTGCAATTTCCTGAGCCGTAGAGATGTGCAAGATATGCAAGCGTGCGTTGTTCTTCTTTGCAAGAGCAATTGCAATCTTGCTGCTGGCAATGCAAGCCTCTCTGTTTCTTATTACGGAGTGGAATCTTACGGGAATATCATCACCGTATTTTGCTTGATAAAATTTTAAATTTTCATCTATAATTTCTTGCTTCTCGCAGTGAGTTGCAATTAAAACGGGAGAAGATTCAAAAATTTCTTGCAGCGACAAGGGACTATCAACCAGCATATTGCCCGTAGATGAGCCCATAAATATCTTCACCCCGCAAACCTTGCACGGATCAACTTTCTTAACCTCTTCTACATTATCATTTGTAGTACCCATGTAGAAAGAATAATTGGCAAATGCGCGCTCTTTCCCAATATCATATTTCCTCTCCAGCTGCTCTATTGTGATTGCGGGAGGATTGTTGTTAGGCATATCCATAAAGCTTGTAACACCCCCAAGGACAGCCGCTTTACTCTCACTCTCTATAGTCCCCGTCTTGCCGTCTCCGGGCTCTCTAAAGTGCACCTGGTCATCAATAACCCCCGGCAATACGTGGAGTTCATCGGCATAAATAATTTTATCACATGTATTCCCGACAGTCTTTATTTCCTTCTCATATTCTGAGGCAGAAGCAAAATCAGACTCTTTGAATACTCTTGATATCACGGCATTCTGAATCAAAAGGCTACCCTTAAAAGATAGCCCCTCGTTTACTAATGTTCCGTTTTTAATAAGAATTTTCAAAAATCTATATGTTAAAAAATTATCGGCCGCCTATAATCAAAGTGTTTCAATTTACACTTGCATGTACATGTGTTTTTGCTCTTATCTTTCTGAATTTAAGCTTAATAACTCCCCAAAACGCTTCCCCAAAAATACCCGAACTCATCTTGGATGTACCCTCTTTTCTATCAACAAATATAATCGGAACCTCAGCTATCTTAAATCCAAGTTTGCTGGCGGTATATTTCATCTCTATCTGGAACCCGTAACCGTGCATTCTAACCTTATTAAAATCAATGGTTTCCAGCACTTTCTTACTATAGCATACAAAGCCTGCAGTGCAATCAAAAATATGAATATGCAACATTCTTCTTACATAAGTAGATGCAAAATAGGACATTACAACCCTCCCTATAGGCCAGTTAATTACACTTACACCATTGCAATAGCGAGAGCCGATTGACACATCTGCCCCGTTTCTGCATGCATTGTAAAGTTTTGGAAGGTCATCTGGGTTGTGGGAGAAGTCTGCATCCATCTCAATCACATATTGATAGTTATGTTCTATTCCCCACTTAAATGCTGTAATATAGGCTGTTCCAAGCCCCAGCTTACCTTTCCTCTCAATTAAAAATAATCTGTCGGGAAACTCCTGCTGAAGTTTTTTTATGATGTTTGCCGTTCCATCAGGTGAATTATCATCAACTGCAAGGATATGAAACCCACCGGGTAACGCAAATATAACCCTGGTAATTTTTTCTATATTTTCCTTCTCGTTGTAGGTTGGAATTATGACTAATTTCTCCGGCATAACAACCATGTTTAACGGAGGCCAAAGGTAATACATTTTGACTCAGTTACAAAATGGCGCAACCTGCACGGTGAATGATTTCAAAACCGTTTTTAGTCACTCTTATTGCAGCAATTTTAATTGAATACGGCCACGCTGCAGATCTACGCCTATGACGCGGACCTTTACATTCTGGTGTAGCTTAAGGACTTCCGTTGGAGATTTGATGAAGTGGTCCGCCATATTGGAAATATGGATAAGGCCGTTTTGTTTGATACCTATGTCCACAAACGCCCCAAAGTTTGTAATATTGGTGACTATTCCCGGCAGTTCCATCTCCTCTTTAACATCCTCTATTGTAGAGATTTCCTGAGAGAACTCAAATTCTTTTGCACTCTCGCGCGGATCACGTCCGGGCCTTAAAAGTTCCCGAATAATATCTTTGAGAGTTGGAAGACCTACTGCATTGTTAACGTATTTGTTTATATCAATAGCATTTACCTTGATCGGATTGGAAATAAGCTCCTGCAAAGGAACGCTCATATCACCGGCCATCTGCGCAACGAGAGCATATCTCTCCGGGTGCACCGCCGTGTTATCCAGCTCATTGGAGGCACCGGGGATACGCAGGAAGCCTGCCGCCTGCTCAAAAACTTTAACACCAAGACGCTTAACTTTAAGAAGCTGCTGTCGGGAGCTGAAAGGACCATTCTCGTTTCTGTAATCCACTATATTCTGGGCAATTGCAGGGCCTACGCCGGAAACGTAAGAGAGCAGATGCTTGCTGGCGGTGTTAAGATTCACTCCAACGCTGTTCACACAACTCTCCACTACATCATCCAACTTCTCTTTTAAAAGAGTCTGATCCACATCATGCTGATACTGACCTATTCCCAAAGATTTTGGATCTATCTTTACAAGCTCTGCAAGTGGGTCCATAAGCCGCCTCCCGATAGATACCGCACCTCTTACTGTTACGTCATACTCCGGGAATTCCTCACGGGCGACAGCTGATGCAGAGTAGATTGAGGCCCCGTCCTCACTGACAGAGAAAACTTTGACGGGATGAGAAAAACTCAGCCTCTTAATGAAAGCCTCCGTCTCACGCGCCGCCGTTCCATTGCCGATTGCAACTACTTCAATCTTATATTTATCTACCAGTTCGGTCACTTTTTTCATTGCGTCTATTTTCTGATTCACAGGAGGATGTGGAAAAATAACATCATGAGCAAGCAGCCTGCCTTGAGCATCCAGACATACAACTTTGCAGCCCGTCCTAAAGCCCGGGTCAAGCGCCAACGTAGACTTCTGACCAACAGGGGGAGCAAGCAGCAGTTGACGCAAGTTCTCACCAAAAACTTTTACGGAATCCAAATCGGCTTTTTCCTTTGCAATGTGAAGCGCCTCATTTTCAATCGACGGATGGAGCAATCTTTTATAAGCATCACCTTCTGCAATCTCAAATTGTTCATACAGCTGATGAGAAGTACAACGCCTCCCGTTAAACAATTTATGTGAAATTATTTTCTTTGCAATATTCTCATCTACAGACACTTTTGCAGATAGCACGCCTTCCTCTGCAGCACGCAAAATAGCAAGAACTCTATGAGAGGGCATGCCGGCAATGTCTCCGCTAAAGTCAAAATAGTTCTCATAATTAGCCCCTTCTTCCTCTTTGCCTTTTACCACTTTTGCCTTTATAACTCCGCTCTTGCAATAATATTTTCTTAACTCCTGACGGATATCCTTTGACTCTGAAATATTTTCCGCTATGATATCTCTTGCGCCCTGCAAAGCAGCCTGGGCATCAGGCACTTTTTCATTCACGAATTTTTTTGCAAATTCCTCGGGTTCAGGTAAATCAAAAGACATCATCTTTAAGGCAAGAGGTTCTAGCTTGTTCTCTTTTGCAACACTTGCGCGTGTTTTTCTCTTTGGTCTGAAAGGCAAATATATGTCCTCCAATTCCTGCGGGTCTATGCTATTCTCTATCTGTTTCTGAAGCTCAGGTGTCATCTTCTCTTGATCCGTAATGCTTTTGATTACCACCTCTTTGCGCTTGTCCAGCTCATTAAATTTTTCCCAGTCAAACTTTACCTCCGCAACCTGCACATCATCCAAAGAACCCGTCTTCTCTTTCCTATATCTGCTGATAAAAGGAACCGTTGCCCCCTCCTCCAAAAGTTCCACACAATTCTCTATTTGCCAAGATCTTACGTCAAGCTTGCCTGCAATACTTTCTACGTACAGTTTATTCATTTGAAAAAAAATTGATAATTATCTCTAAACCTTATCACTTAAAAGATGCAGCAAGGTAATAAAAAAAAGCCCTCTTAAAAAGAGAGCAGACTCGTCCATAAACATGGCAATACTGACTATATCTTAATCGTGTGAAACCTGTTGCAGCTGATTTCTGTAAGCAGAGAAAATATTTGATTTTGAGACAAATCCGAGATACCTGTCCTCCTTATCCAGAACAGGAAGATTCCATGCCCCTGTGGTCTCAAACTTTTTCATTACAGCATCCATGCGATCATCTTCATATACATAATCTTGAGCCGGCTTCATGTATGTGTAAACATGCTCTATCGGGTATTTGTTTTTATCAAACATATCCGCCTTTACATCATCCAGTGAAACAATGCCTTGTAGCACACCAAGGCGGTCAACGACAGGGAAAAGATTTCTCTTTGAATCTGCAATCACCTCAACAAATTCTCCAAGACTCTCGTTCATATTCACCACAGAGAAATCTTTCTCTATCAGCTCACTCGTCTTAAGAAGAGTGAGCACGGCCTGGTCACTGTCGTGAGTTAAAAGATACCCCTGCTTTGCAATACGCTTTGTATATATTGAATAAGGTTCAAACAATCTGATTGTTGCATAAGATATTGCAGCCGTAATAATCAGCGGCATAAGCAACGTGTAACCTCCTGTAATTTCAGCAATTAGGACAATTGCGGTCATTGGCGCCTGCATGACTCCCGCCATAAGACCGGCCATGCCCACAAGCACAAAATTTGTCTCCGGAATTGGAAGTCCGCTAAGATTGCAAAATCTTGCAACAACAAACCCAAGGATTCCTCCCATAAACAAAGTTGGTCCGAATGTTCCTCCAACTCCACCACCCGCATTTGTGAATGTCATGGAGAAAACTTTAAAGAAAAATACGCCAAGGAAGAAGAGCGGAATTATCCAAGGTTTTATAAAAAAGCCGCTGAAATATGTTGTGCCAATTGCAAATAAGTCTCTGCCATTCAGCAGTGCCGTAAGACAACCGTAACCTTCTCCGTATAACGGAGGAAAGAAAAATATTAACATTCCAAGTCCCATTGAGCAAATAGACCATCGCCCAAAAGAATTGATTATTTTATAAATTTTGTCCTCCATAAAAAGGGTTGTCCTTGTAAAATAGAGAGATGCAAAACCGCATATAATTCCAAACAAGATATAAAACGGAATATTATACATGCGGAAAACGGACAGAGTTGTTGCAAAAATAACCGCGTCCCCATTAAAAATATACGCCACAGTAGTAGCTGTGATTGAGGACATTACAAGAGGCAGAATAGAAGTCATGGACATATTGAACAGCAATATCTCCAGCGTAAATAAGACTCCGGCCATTGGCGCTTTAAAAATTCCGGCAATTGCACCGGCGGCGCCGCACCCTAAAAGCAGCGTTATGTTTTTATATGAGAGCCCTATCTTTCTTCCAACGTTAGAACCAATAGCCGCACCGGTGTAAACAATTGGAGCCTCGGCACCTACAGAACCTCCAAAACCGATTGTCAGCGCGCTGGTTACAATGGATGACCATATATTGTGAGGCCTGATTTTAGACTCATTTCTGGAAATTGCAAGCAGCACTTTTGTAACTCCGTGGCTGATGTTATCTTTTATGACAAAGCGAACAATCAAATAGGCCAGCAGCATTCCAACGCCGGGATATAGAAAATACAAAATGCCGGAAGCAGGGTTCTTAAACCACCCAACCAGCAAATGTTGTACTAAACTTATTAATTCTTTAAGAATGACTGCTGCAATTCCGCTACCCAATCCAACAATAAAAGCCAGCAAAAGAATTTCCCTTTGCTCCGGCATCCTGTTAAGCCACAGAATTATCCGACTAGAAATTTTATGAGTCAGACGGTGGAGCATTACATCTTGCAAAAGTTTTTATTCATCGGCATCCGCGTCATCATCCGCATCGCTAATATTCTCTGTATCGTTATCGGGGAAAGTCTCACCCTCTGCAGGTCCGTCAGATTCTGCAGCTGCGGCATCAGGGAACAAGCCATTCTGCGCATCATCATAGTCGTCTACCTTCACAACCATTTTAATCAGATAGACAGCATCATGCGTCTCCATAGAAATAGCATAGAAAGAGGAGCCGTCCGGCTTATCCACTTTAAAAAGATCAGCCATATAGTCTGCATATCCTTTTGGATATTTCTCTCTAAACGCCTCTTCCAATTCCGGGTTCATATTCTGGTAGCTTACCACCAGTCTCTTCTTCTGACTTATAGAAGCTGGAACACCAACATTCTTAGGCCTTTCCGTTGTCATAAGCACCGGGCTTGCCTGTTGCTTGTCAACAGAAGTTGGTCTTATTTTGATAGTAGTTCTTTTTGCAATATCCTGTTTTACGGGGACTTTAGCCATATTATTCTCAACAGGTTTAGCGACAGGCTTAATTTCAACTTTTTTTACTGGCTTTGTAGCAATCCCTTCGGCGACCTTCTTTGGCCGAACCACTGCAACTATCTTTTTTTTAGGCTGCACTTTCACTACCTTCTTAGGCTGTGATTTCACAACTTTCTTTTTTGGTTGTGCTTTTACAACCTTTTTTGGCTGCGCTTTCACAACCTTATTTTTTTGCCTTGCCTTCACAACCTTTTTTTTAGGCTGCGATTTCACAACTATTTTGACACTCTTTTTTGGAGCAGTTTTTTTCTTAACAACCACCTTCTTATTAGATTTAATTTTCTCCTTGCTAACTGATTTAGTCATTGCTAAAAACGTGTTATCAATTTTCTCATGCAATTATACAGCAAATTTTCAAATAACAAAAAAAATTAAGTTACTTCTTAAAAAAATAGCTTTTTTGCTCTTTTTTACGAAGCGGATTTCTCTCCACCGGAATAGAAACAAACGTTCTGGTATCCAGACCGGTATAATAAGAAATAGAACTGCGTGTCATAGGGGTGGGAGTAAAGTCTTGCACTTGGTCCATATACACTCCTCGTAAAAATTTATTGTTGGCCAGAGCCCTCATGTCTTCCATAGTACAGCCGGGATGAGAAGAGATAAAATAAGGCACTAACTGCAACCTAATTCCCTTGTCCTTATTGTGCTTGTCAAACTCAGTCCTTAATCTCTCAAACAACTTGAAGGAAGGTTTGCCCATCTGTTTAAGCACATCATTCTCCGTATGTTCCGGAGCAACCTTTAATCTGCCGCTAGTGTGTTTTTCCATTAACTCATAGAAATAATTCCGGCAGGTATCATCATAAAATCCGCGGTCGGACAAGAACAAATCATAACGGATTCCGCTCCCAATATAGGAGTGTTTAATCCCGGGAATCGCATCAATTTTATGGTATAAATCCAGCAAATTCTTGTGAGAATTATTCAAGTTGGAACACATTGAAGGAAACAGGCATGATTTCCTCTTGCACTTGTCACACAGGGTTTTATCCCGTCCCTCCATACAATACATGTTGGCAGTAGGACCTCCGACATCAGAAAGATTCCCTGCAAAGCCGGGAATTTGCTTCACTTTTTCAATCTCCCTTATAATAGATTCATGGCTTCTGCTCTGTATAAACTTTCCCTGATGAGCGGCAATTGTACAAAAGCTGCAACCTCCAAAACATCCCCTGTGAATGTTAATTGAGAACTTTATCATTTCATACGCAGGAATAACTTTTCCCTTGTACCTGGGATGCGGCAAACGCGTATAAGGCAAATCGTGATATGAATCCAGTTCCTTCTGGGTTGGCATTCCATAAGGAACATTAACATACACATATCCTCCGTCACAAGGTTCAACCAACACTTTTGGTTCCTTTACATTTGCCTGAAGTTCAATCTCATTAAAGTTTTCTATAAATGCCCTTTTGCTCTTTACACACTCATCAAAAGAGTGCAGCAAAATCAAATCGTCTGACTTTTTTGGCGCCTCTTTGCTGAAATATGCAATCTGCTTTAACAGGCTTCTGTCATCATTCCCCTTCTCTCCCGACAGTCCTTTCTTTTGTTTATGATTCCTATCTCTCAGATACTCGGCAATTTCAACAATAGGCTTTTCTCCCATTCCATAAATAAGAAAATCAGCTCCGCTGTCCACAAGCAGAGAAGGCATCAATTTGTCCTGCCAATAATCATAATGTGTAAGACGTCTTAATGATGCCTCTATTCCTCCAATAACAAGGGGAATATCAGGATATAAATTCTTTATAATTCTGGAATAAGTTCTTACCGCATAATCCGGTCTGAATGAAGCTGCTCCGTTTGGGGTATAGGCATCATTGCTGCGCAACCTTTTTGCGGCGGTATAATGATTAACCATTGAGTCCATGGCTCCGGATGTTACCGCAAAGAATAGACGCGGAACACCCATTTTTTTAAAATCTCTCAGATCGTCTCTCCAGTTTGGTTGCGGTACAACAGCAACTCTGTATCCGTTATGCTCTAGAACTCTGGATATTACTGCCGCACCAAATGCTGGATGATCTACATAGGCATCTCCTGAAAACAAAACAACATCCACATTCTCCCACCCAAGTTTAAGCATCTCATCTCTGGTCGTTGGAAGAAATGGAGAAACATGATTTTTTTTGGTGTATTGTTGAATATTATCCATCAGATAAAACTGTCGATATACAAAATTACATCCTCTCCGGAAGTTCAATTCCAAGAATACCCATTCCCTTTACAAGAACTTTTGCAATCTCAGACGCAATAGCCAGTCTCTCCGCCCTAACGCTCTGATTCTCTTCTTTTAATATTGAACAATCATGATAATACTGGTTAAATTCTTTGGCAAGGTCATAGCAATAATTGGCAACAACAGCGGGAGATTTTTGATCTCCGGCCTCTTTGATTTTTACCGGGAATGAATTCAAAAGTTTTATAAGTTCTATCTCTTTTGGCAGCAATGATCCGGCCTTAACGTCCGGAGCATAATTCATCTCTCCCGCCTTGCGTAAAATAGACTTTATTCTTGCGTGGGTATACTGTATAAACGGGCCGGTATTACCGTTAAAATCAATTGATTCCTTTGGATTGAACAACATCGTTTTGCGCGGATCCACTTTTATTATAAAGTACTTAAGAGCACCCAACCCAAGCATCTCAAATAACTTGTTTTGTTCCTCCTTGCTCAGTCCCTCCAGCTTGCCAAGTTCCTGCGAATTTTCTTTTGCAGTATTGAACATTTCATCTATCAAATCATCCGCATCTACAACCGTTCCCTCTCTGGATTTCATCTTCCCCTCCGGCAATTCAACCATACCGTAGGACATATGATAAATTGAATCGGACCAACCAAAGCCAAGCTTCTTAAGAATTAGCTTAAGGACCTGAAAATGATAGTTTTGTTCATCTCCCACAACATAAATCATCTGGTCAAAATGATATTTGTCAAACCTCTCTTCCGCCGTGCCCAGATCTTG
>JAQWEK010000126.1 GCA_028704975.1 Bacteroidales bacterium
CTATGCTGGTTTTATAAGTTGTGTATGTTACATTGTAATCATAATCAAAGTTATATCCTATTCTTCCGGTAATTTCAAATGCGCAGTTTTTGGATGTGTAGCCGGTTTTTAGGATGTCTCCGTTTCTATAAACTTTGCTGTTGCTTTTGGAAAATCCGGCAGAGAGCGTGAAGGTAGTGGCAATGTCGTTGAATCTTTTGCTGATATTCCCATTAAGATTGTAACCGCTTGAACTGTTGGATATTTCATAGCTCTTTATTCTGCTTAGATCTCCGTAAAAGATGTTGCCGTACATGAGGTTGGAGTTGTCATACCAGTAACTTCCCGACAGTGCTCCAAATACAGAGATGAGCGCATTGCCGTAATTGAGGCTTGCACTATAATTTTGGGTTTCATCTTTTGGCAGGATTCCCCCCGTGCCGGAAACAGACCTGTAATCCTCCATTATATAGCCGCTGTAAACATCTGTAATACCTCCATATACAACTCTGTATTGTCCGGATGCGGAGAATTTCAAATCTTCAGTTATTCCAAATCTTAAGTTTATTGTCGGGCAGGCATCAAGTTTGTTCATGTGGAATTTGCTATCGGCAACTTTATCATTGTATCCCAGGTATTTGTATCTGACATAAGGGTTTACGGAAAGGATAAGGTTATTGTAATCAATTGATAAATAAGGCCCCATATCAACGGTAACCGCCTGCAAATTGATGTTATTCCTCAGGGAGTCCGCAACACTGCCGCCTTCAATCCAACCACCAACGCCACCGGCACTGCCACCAACGCCACCGGCATTCTTAAAGTAACTCATACCGCTGGTCATCTTGTCCGCCCACGCACTGACAGAACCAAAAATACCAAAGTGCCAATAGGTAAAATCTTTTCCAAATCCTGTGCTTAAATATCCTGAAAACCTGTCAGTTGTAACCTTCTGTCGGGACATGACAGAGAGAGTATCGGGCAAACCAAAAACAGAGAGATAGGGGTATGGGTTGACGCGCAGTGTGGATGGCAGACGGGCATAGCTTGCGTTCAAATTAAAATTGAAGGATGTTTTTTTCATGGGTTTTACATAAGAGAAATCATTTCCTATGTAAAATGTCGGAGATGTAAAGTTCTGCTGCAGCTTGTTTACCGTGCTGCGGGACTTGTCCCAGGTGCCGGATATATTCAGCTTGTCTTTAAGATAAAGACTGTCCGTATTGGCTGTCAGCCAGAAATTTCCTACCACATTATTCTTAACCGTATGTGCGGCTGTGGTTTCCGTTACAACCAGAGGGTCCTGATTCTGAAAGTAATACGTGCTCACAGAAGAGCCGGCAGAATTGCGGATATCGTGGAAATATTTAATGTTGGTAACATACTCCAGAGTCTTTTTCTTCACCAGCATATTTGCAGACAGCGCATGGATATTATTTTTCAAATATCTGCTGCGTGCAATTGGGGGTGACAGAGGGGTTGTAATTCCGCTCATTGCGGAGAGTCCGCCAGTGCTGCCCATGTTTTCAATCTCTGCAGAAACATCTATTCCGGTGTTGTTAGTCTGGTAATTATTAAACGTTTGGAAGGTTCTTGCAAAATACATGGCGGTAGTTTCGCCCGTCCACATAAGCGGCTTAAATCCTCCTCCTATTGTAAATGTCTCATTAAAAGTTCCTTTGACTTTCTCCTTAAGATGCAGATTCATAGCAACCATGTCCGACGCAACTTTGTTTTTAAGCGCTTTTACCGGCTGGTGAAACTCCATCACGTCCACCTTTGCTATATCCTTGGCTCTTACATGGTTAGTGGCCACACCGTAACTTGCATCCAGCATGTTCAGTCCTTCAATATATAGAATGCTCACATCCTTTCCATTGTAGGCAATCCTTCCGCTTTCATCTACTCTAACCCCCGGCATTTTTTTTAGTACATCCCCAATAGAGCGGTCCCTTAGCGTATCTATATAACTATTAACATAATAGCTGATTGTGTCTCCGCGTCTTCTCAGAGGTGGTGCCTTTACAACCACTTCCTTTAATTTTAACGCCCCGGACTCAACCTTAATAATAAGATTGTTATTAGATTTTGCGGGAACAATTATGTGCACCGCTTTAATATTCATTCCGGTTGCAAGCAGACGTAAAGTATCCGCCTTGCCGCCGTAATGTAAAGTGAATCTGCCGTTTTCATCAGTCAGCGTATAATCAATCATTCCCTTGCCGCTCCTGTTCTGCAAAATGACATTGATATCGCTCATCCCCGCACCACCCTTAATTTCACGCACATAGCCGGATAACACTACTTGAGCTTGCGCCGTGTTTGCAAGGCAGTACATGTATAATAAACTGATGATAAATGAAATATAATATCTTTTCATCCCGGTAGCTTTTGTTTCCTTTTAATTATTTGCCCTTCTCTTCAGACAGTTCAATCGGATTATAAGGGATAGTTACTTTTGCATGATCAGGTGAGAATCCGTTTCCTGAGTTTACCATAAACTTCATCCCAAAAGAGCCAAAGAATTGATAAGGGTCATCATACATCCACTTAATTGCGTTGTTATATTTTGCTTGGGTAGTATTTGTGTATTGCCATGTGTAATTTTTTATAGTCTCTCCCGATGGGGCCTTGACAAATGCAGACAATGTCCAGCAATAATCCCCCACCTTATCATACAGCTTAACAATCAGTCCCGGCAACCCTCTGAATTTATACGGACCTGCATTAACCGGAACTTCTTTTGTAAACCATGCAGTATATTCTCTCCCTCTAAATGTACAAGTTGCGGATTGACATTCATATCCTGCAATTGTATCAATTTGTTGAGTTATCTTCCAATTGAACTTTTCTATCGGCTCTTCATATCTGTAAATGGCAACTCCAAGCCATGTTCTATATGCAAGTGATAGCACTTTGCGTTGCGGATATATGAACACATCTTCCGGAAATATTACCTGACGCATTGAGCGGGTTTCACTTTTAGCCGTGCTAGAAGAATCACTCTTGTAGAAGATATAACTTCCACTATGAATAACATTCTTTCCTATTTCAACAACAGTTATATCTTCTTCATAATTAGATGCTTTTTGCTCACTTCCTACGCTGTTTACGCTGTATTTTTGCGAGTAGGGGTAGAATTGAAGATAGTAGTATGCTTTGTAAAGACAATCATCAGCGACAGTGAATTTATCCACTTTTTTAGTTACAAAGCTAAATTGTGCAGAGGCGTTATTCGCGGTAAATAATGTTAGAGCAAATAGGTTTGCAATTGTAATACATAAAATACTGTTTTTCATATCTATGTTTAATATTATTTGTTTAATTTTTTTTGTTTCAACCAAAATTACCTGCAAATGTTTTAGAATCCACGTCTCCAAATTGTCATTTTTTAATTGCTTACTATCCAACTTTCATTTACTGTTACGCTAAACGGTTTACCTAATTAATTAAAATTCCTGCTGTGTTTATCGGATTTTCCGTTATATCAGATGATTTTTATTTCAATAAACTGTCCAATATTTTTTTCAGTTCAGGAGTACCTGGGCGGGGAGCATCAAGGTTAATTATCTTTCCCGTTTTGTCAAATATCAACATGCGGGGAATTTTACTAAGCTCAATCTCTTTTGCGAATTTGCTATTATCAAGGTTGGTAATCAGATAATTATCGCCACCCTCCTCGGAAATATTATATTTCTGGATAGCTCTGCGCCAAGTCTCCGGAATATTGTCTCCGGAATCAAGATAGACGAATGCAATATTTTTTCCCTTGTACTCTTTGCGGAGTTTGAGTGCAGCAGGCATCCCGCCAACACATGGCCCGCACCAAGATGCCCATATATCCAAATAAATAAACTTGCCCTTGTATTTATTAAGCACATCAGACAGAGAAGTTTTTTTACCGCCAACGTTCAATAGTGTGAGGTCGATTGTGTATTTGCCTGAATATGTTGG
>JAQWEK010000127.1 GCA_028704975.1 Bacteroidales bacterium
ATTCAGGAGCAGCTTTCAGATCCTGATGTTATGAAGGATATGAAAAAGTACGTGCAACTTAACAAGGATTATAAGGAACTGCAGCCGATTATTGCGGCGGGAGAAAAGTACAAAAAGATGGTTGCAGACTATGCGGCAGCCAAGGATATTATTGTAAATGAGAAAGATGAGGAGCTTAAGGATATGGCAAAGGAGGAGGTTGCGTCTCTGGATGTTGCCCTTCCAAATATGGAGCAGGAGATTAGATTGCTGCTTGTTCCGGCTGACCCCGAGGATGGGAAGAATGCTATCATGGAAATTCGCGGCGGTACGGGCGGAGACGAAGCTGCAATTTTTGCGGGGGATTTGTTCCGCATGTATTCAAAATACGTTGAGAAGAAGGGATGGAAATTGGAAGTGACCAGCTCAAGTCCCGGAGCGGCAGGCGGTTACAAGGAGATTATTTTTACCGTAAGCGGCGACGGAGTTTACGGATTGCTTAAATATGAAAGCGGCGTTCACAGAGTTCAGCGAGTTCCGCAGACTGAAACGCAAGGGCGTCTGCATACTTCCGCCTCATCGGTTGCAGTGCTTCCGGAGGCCGGAGAGTTTGATATTGAGCTAAATGAGAAGGATATAAGAAAAGATATTTTTTGCGCTTCAGGTCCGGGAGGACAAGGAGTTAACACCACATATTCTGCAATCAGACTTACTCATATCCCGACAGGTATTGTTGTACAGTGTCAGGATGAGAGAAATCAGATGAAGAATTATGAGAAGGCTCTTAATGAATTGAGAACCAGATTGTACAATATGGAGTATCAGAAATATCTGGATGGTATTTCCGCTAAGAGGAAGACGATGGTTTCTACCGGAGACCGCAGTGCAAAAATCAGAACTTATAACTACCCGCAGAGCCGTGTTACGGATCACAGAATAAACTGGTCTACTCATAATTTGCCGGTCTTTATGGATGGTGAAATTCAGGAAGTGATAGATCAGCTTCAGATTGCCGAGAACGCGGAGCGTTTAAAGGAGGCTGAGTAATCCCACGGCTGCACAAGAATACATAACAATTAAGGGAGCAAGGGTTAACAACCTTAAAAACATCTCCTTAAAGATTCCGCGCGGAAAGCTTACGGTAATTACCGGGGTTTCCGGAAGCGGCAAATCTTCTCTTGCCTTTGATACTTTGTATGCAGAGGGGCAGCGCCGTTTTGCAGAGAGTCTTTCCGCTTTTGCCCGCCAGTTTCTTGGCAGAATGACAAAGCCGGACGTGGATAAAATAGAGGGCATTCCTCCTGCGGTCGCAATTGAACAGAGGGTAAACACCCGTAATCCGCGCTCTACAGTTGGCACAACTACAGAGATTTACGATTATTTAAGAACACTATACGCAAAGATAGGGAAGACATTTTCTCCAATCAGCGGAGCTGAGGTTAAAAGAGAGAGCGTAGAGGATGTAACAGCTTATATTTCTAAAGTTGCGGAAGGGAGCGCCGTCTATATTCTTACCGGGTTAAAGTGGGATGTAAAGAAGGAGAGAATAGAGAAGCTGCTTTCTTTGAAGCAGGCGGGCTATTCAAGACTATTTATTGACGGTGAGGTAATTAGGATAGATGAAATTATTAAGGACATAGAAAAATTTTCTTCAGCGACAGTTTATATTTTAATCTCGCGTTTTATTCATCTCTCAAAAGAGGATGATGTTTCTGAAATCAGAAGTTCTATTGAGACGGCATTTGCGGAGGGGAAGGGTCATTTGAACATTGCCGTACAAATGCATGAACAGGAGGAGAATGCAAACGGAAAGAAAGATGTTAAATCTGTCGGGAATAAAAATATTAAATACAGGGAGTTCTCAAATATTTTTGAGGCGGACGGGATGAAGTTTGAGGAGCCGACGGAATTAATGTTCAGTTTTAATAATCCGATAGGCGCTTGTCCGGTGTGCGGCGGGTATGGCAATATGGTTGGAATTGACGAGCATCTGGTTATTCCAAATGCCTCATTATCAGTATATGAGGGGGCCGTAGCTCCGTGGAGAGGAAAAATTATGGGATGGTATCTGGAGCAGCTTGTGGAGAATGCGGAGAAGTTTAATTTTCCCATTCACCGCCCTTATGCGCAGCTTACAAAAGAGCAGAAAGATTTGCTGTGGAATGGTAATGAGTACTTTAAAGGCATCAATGATTTTTTTAAGTGGGTTGAGAGCAAGAAATATAAAATTCAATTCAGATATATGCTCTCCAGATATTCCGGTAAGACAACTTGTCGGGCGTGCGGAGGATGCCGTTTGAAAAAAGAGGTTAGGTATGTGATGATAGACGGCAAAACCATTGTGGATCTGTTGGATATGAGCGTCATTGAGATGAAGAAATTCTTTGAGAATATAAGGCTCACGCATTATGAGGAGAAAATTTGCAAGAGGGCGATTACGGAGATAAATCAGAGGTTGGATTATATAATTAATGTCGGTCTTGGCTATCTCTCTTTGAGCAGACGTTCTAATACTTTGAGCGGGGGTGAGAGTCAGAGAATTAATCTTGTGAGCTCTTTGGGGAGCAGTCTTGTCGGGTCCCTTTATATTTTGGATGAGCCGAGCATTGGCTTGCATCCGCGTGATACGCAGAGGCTTATAAGTGTGATTAAAAAGTTGAGGGACATTGGCAATACAATAGTTGTTGTTGAGCATGATGCCGATATCATTAGGGCGGCGGATGAATTGATTGATATTGGGCCGCTTGCGGGTGTTAATGGGGGCGAGGTTGTGTACCAGGGACCTCCGCCGGTAGCAGGCGGTGCGGTTTCCGCTGGAGCTGCTGCAGCCAATGTTCAGTCGGTTAGGCAGAAGTCCGAGCGCTCGCTGACATTGCAGTATCTGTCGGGAGAAAAACAAATCCCAATACGCCCGCACAAACGCAAATGGATATATTCCATTAATATAGAGGGTGCTATGGAGCACAACCTCAAAAATATTAATGTAAATTTTCCGCTTAAGGCATTCACCGTTGTGACGGGAGTGAGCGGCAGCGGTAAGTCTTCTCTTGTCGGAGATGTCTTATATCCTGCGCTTTGCAGACATTTTGAGATTGTCGGCCCTCTTCCCGGTGCATACAGAGATTTGACCGGAGATTTAAAAAAGTTGGATGGCGTTGAGTATATAGACCAGAGTCCGCTTGGCAAGTCGGCACGTTCTAATCCGGTGACTTATTTGAAGATATATGATGATATCAGAAAAATATTTTCCGAACAGCCGTATGCAAAAATGAACGGATACGGTCATTCTCATTTTTCATTCAATATAGACGGAGGAAGATGTCCCGTTTGTCTCGGCGACGGATTTATCACAATCCCGATGCAGTTTATGGCGGACGTGAAAATGGTGTGCGAGGAGTGCGGAGGAAAGAGATTTAAGCCTGATATTCTTGAGGTTAGATATCATGATAAAAATATAAATGACGTTCTGAATCTTTCAGTTGACCAGGCAATAGAATTTTTTGGAGAGCAGAAAGAATCTGTAGCCCGGAGGATTGCAGAGAAACTGAAAGTTCTGCAGGATGTGGGTCTCGGGTATATTCAATTGGGGCAAAGCAGCAGTACTTTGAGCGGAGGTGAGAGTCAAAGAGTTATGCTTGCAAAGTTTTTGAGCAAAGATACCGCTTCCGGTCTTCCGGGTGCGGGCGGAAAATTGTTTATATTTGACGAGCCGACTACCGGACTGCATTTTAATGACATAGGCAGATTGCTTCAGGCATTTGATGCACTTGTAGATGCAGGCAACACAATTATTGTTGTTGAACACAACACGGATGTGATTAAGGCGGCTGACTGGATTATAGATTTAGGTCCCGACAGCGGAGACAAAGGGGGTGAGGTTGTGTTTACCGGAACTCCGGAACAGCTTAAAAATGAGCCGCGCTGGAAAGAATACCTTAAGTAGTTCCC
>JAQWEK010000025.1:0-14148 GCA_028704975.1 Bacteroidales bacterium
GTGCGTTATGCTTCTACTTTGGTGGATTTCACCGGATTAAAAAATGTTATTCCAAATATAATATCTACAAAATGGAATGTCAGTAACTGCGGATATAATCCGTCTTATCAGGATATGGTTAACGGAAAATATAAAAACTAAAATCTGAGAAATATGAAAAAATATATATTAAAATTTTTCCCATTTGCAGCATCCCTGTCATTGTTGATTACAGGATGTTCATTAAGTAATGATTATTTTAAAGGGACAGATAATTATGTTACAAAATTTCAAATCATAAGCGGTACAAATACATACCCTGCGGAGATAAAGGAAGATTCAATAAATATTTATGTGCCTGAAAACGCCAGTGTTGATGGGGCAAAAGCCGCCTATATCATAAGTGAGCATTCCGATATTTCTCCGGACCCGACTGCTGTTACCCAATGGAGTCGAGAGCAAAAATTTGTCGTAACGTCTTATGAAGGAAAAGAGAGAACTTATTATTGCAATGTTTTTAGAACAGCGGCGGTAAGTGAGGGCAATGTATCACTTCTTACCCAGGAGCAGGCAGATGAATTTGCAAAAAGCGGAGTAACAAAAATTTCCGGTAATTTGACTGTAGGCGCCATTGATAATACAAGTGCATTAAACTCAATTACAGATGTTTATAAAAACATAACATTTACAAAAGATTATAAACTCAAAGCTATAGATGGTTTTACAAACCTTGTTACGGCCGGTAATATTTATATTGGTACGGAATCAACGGCATTTGCTCCGGATTCATCGGTTACTGTTTCATTTCCCGCGCTTAACGGTACGGGAGCTGTGGTGATTAATAGTTCTAAAGTAACGGAAGTTTCTATGCCTAAGCTACAAAGTGTTTATTCTTTGGTTGTTAATGCATCAAAATTAATCAATCTCAATATTGACGCATTAGTTTCTGTTCTTTCCGATGTTAAATTTAAAAGTGGCGCAATGGATGAATTGTCTTTGCCAAAACTTAGTTCAGTGGTTGGAGATTTTAGTGCGGGCGGATTAAATTCTACCAAAGTAAATTTGTCTTCATTGTCTGATGTAGGGGGTATTTTGTCATTTCAATTGGCAGCCGTTAAAGAGTTGTCTTTGCCTGTGCTTAAAAAAGTTGGTATAAATATCTCATTATCTAATATGGCGGCACTTGAATCATTGAAATTTAATGCTTTGTCAAGTGTTGACGGTACTTTATCATTGGACGGATTGGGCGAATTATCTGATGTAGACATATCTGCTATTAAGAGTGTTGGGACTCTCTATATAAACAATTGCGGCAAAATGCAGTCTGTCTGTTGTCCCACACTGTTAACAGCAAAAATTGTTGATTTGGAGCGCCTTGCCGTTGAAAGCATCTCCTTTTCTTCCCTTGAGAGTGTGACCGTGCAATTTAAAATGCAGAAAATGAGTATGTTGCAAAAACTTGAATTACCAAAACTGACCTACTGCGCCAAGATGCAGGTATATTATTTTGACGTTGCAGATGCCCTTGATTTTTCACCTATCGGGCAACTTGGAAGTTTAGAGGTTATTGCGGCATATAAGCTGGCTTCTCTTACTCTTCCAGAAACTCTTCAAAAACTGACACTTAACGGAGCATCAAGAAATATTATGCCGGTACTGAAGAATGTAAAAACAATAAATGTGCTTAATATATCTCAATTTAAGGGAGATATCAACATTGCTTCCGTGGAGAAAATTATAAGATTTTCAGATGACGGAAATTCCGGAATGACGGGTCTTGAATTTTCTGATGCAAAAGAGATAGATACTCTTAATTTTGGCTCATACAGAGTTACTTCATTAAAAGCGCCAAAGCTTACAAAAATCATGTTTCTTGATATGTCAGATCCGGATGCTCTTAATGATATACAAATGCCTCTTCTTAAAGAGATTAGCAGGGAGATGAAGATATGGGGCGCAACATACGAGGATGGAGCAAGCCAATGCGAAATGACAAATCTTAATGCGTTTTCTTCTGTAACAAAAATTGGAAGTGTAAATATTAAATGGTGCGGTCATTTGTCTGATTTTTCCGGGCTCAAAAATGCCATTGGCTCATTGACGGATGGCACATGGGCGGTATCCGGTTGTAGTTATAATCCTTCTTTTGCAGACATGCAGGCCGGAAAGTTTAAAAAATAAAATAAAAGGTTGTTTAGTTAAGTTTTTCTTGGTAAGAGCTCCCGCATTTTTTTAACGGGGGCTCTTTTGTTTGACTGCTTTTAATGTAGATTACATTATTTTTTTTCGGAGCAATTAGGGCATAAGCCCTTTATTACATAATTGACATCTTGCAATTCAAACCCGGCGGGAAGATTAACTATCGGGACGGGCAAGCCCTTAAAACAGAATGTTTTGTGACATTTAATACAATAGAAATGGGCATGCTGATCTTCAACGGAACAATCGCATTCATCTGAACAAACAGCATATTTTACAGCGCCGGTTCCATCATCTATGCAGTGGACAAGGTGATGTTCATGGAACAAAGTGACCGTTCTAAAAAGGGTGGATTTATCTGCCGTGTCCAGTTTGTCTTCAAGGTCCGTCAGGGACAATGCCGTTCCTGCATCCATCATTGTACGCAGTACAAGCAGTCTCATTGCGGTGGGATGTATTCCCCTGAAATCCAGCTTATCCAAATATTTTTGTTCTTTCATAAATAATTGCAGTAAAAACACATGCCGGTGCTGCATTACCTTTTCAGAAAATTAAATATCAGTGCCGTATTATTTATTGTAGGACAAATGTAACGTTAATATTTTATTGTTAATCTTTTCCGGTAATTGTCCGGATTCTCATAGAATTCAGTACGGCCAGCAGTGCAACTCCGGAATCCGCAAATACCGCCGCCCACAAAGACGCAAATCCCAAAGCTCCAAGAACAAGGATAATCAGTTTTATGCCAAGTGCTAATATAATATTCTCATTCACAATATGTTTTGTACACTTCCCAATTTTAAATGCAGTTGCAACTTTGCTTGGCTGGTCCGTTTCAATCACAACATCTGCCGTCTCAATTGCCGCATCACTTCCAAGTCCTCCCATTGCAATTCCAATATCTGCGGTTGCCATAACCGGAGCATCATTTATTCCGTCTCCCACAAATGCAACTTTAGTATTCTTTTCTCCCGACAGTTCTTTGATATGTTCCACCTTTCCCTCCGGCATAAGGTCTCCGTAATATTTTGGAAAACCCAGATTATAAGCCAAATTTTTTACAATGTCTGATTTGTCTCCGCTCAATATTGCAAGGTTGTTTATTCCGATTTTTTTAAGATTTTCCACCGCGGCGCGCGCATCTTCCTTTACCGTATCCGCAAGCAAAATATATCCGGCAAACTTTCCATCTATCGCATAGCAAACAACTGTTTTAACAGTTGCAGAAAGTTCCTCCGGGGCTGCAATATTTTTTTCCTGCAACAATTTTGTATTGCCAACAAGTATTTCCAGTCCGTTCATGACAGCGGTAAGGCCTTCGCCCGCAATTTCCTTTACATCAGATATTTGAGGCAGCGCTTGCAAAAACTCATCTTCAGAATTTCCCGTGCTGTTTTTTGCCGCCGCCAAATATTTTTTCTTTGCATACTCAAGAATTGCCTTTGCAATGGGGTGATTGCTGTTCCGCTCAACCGCAGCTATTGGATACAGGACACTGTCGGGAACATCATTTTGAACTTCAAAAACCCCTTTTGTCAATGTGCCGGTCTTGTCAAAAACCACTGCATTTATTTTAGTTATTGCATCCAGATAATTTCCACCCTTGAATAAAATTCCTTTGCGGGATGCTGCGCCTATTCCCGCAAAATAACTTAACGGAATGCTGAGTACCAGAGCGCAAGGACAGGAGATGACAAGAAATACTAACCCGCGGTAAAGCCAGTCAGAGAATACATAATGAAAACCTTCTTCCGCCGCGGCACCGGCAGTAGCGGTAACCACCGGATTTGCAATAGAATACAAATACGGAACAAGAACAATTAATACGGCAAGACTCATCACCGCCGGGGTGTATATTCTTGCAAACTTTCTGATAAACAGTTCTGTAGGAGCTTTGCGTTCAGACGCGTCCTGCACCATTTTTAGAATGCGGGATATTGCGCTCTCTCCAAAAGGCTTTGATATTCTTATATTTACAACCTTATCATATACAATCATCCCGGCCAAAACCTCGCCTCCGTTTTTTATTGCTCGCGGCACGCTTTCTCCCGTCAAGGCGGCAGTATCAAAATATGCCTGTTCAGAGAGCAAAATGCCGTCCTGAGGAATTCTTTCTCCCGCCTTTAGCGTAATTGTGCTCCCGACGGCGTATTGCTTCTGCGGTTTTAAATCCATCAGTGCCGTAATGCTTTTCCTGGCCTTGCCAACCGCCATGTCCTGGAACAGTTCTCCTATGGAATACAGCAGCATTACAGCTACTGCTTCAGGATACTGTTTTATGCAAAATGCACCAATAGTTGCAATAGACATTAGAGTATATTCAGAGAAAATGTCTCTTTGCCTTATGCTTTTACACGCTTCTATTATAACCGGAAGACCAACCGGCATAAACGCCGCTACGTACCATATTAGTAGAACCCACTGATTCTTTTCGTAAAATTCTCTTTCTGCAAAATGTTCAAATACAATGCCTCCAAGAAGCAAGACGGCAGAGGATATAATTAGAAACCAACGCTTGTAATCATTATGTTTTTCTTCTGTGCACATTTTTCTCTCTTTAATGCCACAAAGGTACCTGTAAACGTGTGCAACCTAGTTGCAAATACAGATTAAAAAAGATACATTTGTGATATAATGGTGCGGAGATATTTTACATACTTGCTTGTTGCATGCGTGACTGCAGTGTCTCTGAATGCTTGTGTTAAAAATCAAACAAGGGTTGTAAATCAAATTGTTGCAGACTCTGCATACCTTGGGACATTATACGTTGACAAATCATACACCCAAGATTCAACTATAATTTTTTTGGAGTTTCCGGAAGAGAGCGACAAAGCAAATCTGACATTAGTTAATGTTCGTCTATCTTCTTCAGAAACGGAGTACCATACAATCGCAATTTCTGACCTTTCTTATAACGCTGCCTCTGCTATTATTACATTAAAAGGGGATAATATTATCCCGACAGTTTCCGGTGAGGATGATTCTGAACTTACTGTAAAAAGTCTGGAAGTCACCGTTGACTCAAGCACGGATCCGGAACGCATAGTCTTTACAATGACCATGGGCACTCATGACGTAAGCTATTCCGGCGAGCTGGTTTATAAAAAGTATATAGAATAGGGATAATTTAATAACACAAAAACAGGCAAGTTTCTTGCCTGTTTTTTATGTTATTGTTTCATGGTTTTATTTAGCCGGAGCAGGGGTTTCCATTTTGTCTCCGTGGTCTTTTGCAATGGCGTCATACCATTTTTGAGGATAGCCGTTTTGGTAAGGCATCGGAGGTATCTTGGCATTGTGTCCGTTGTTCATAAATGAACCGTCGGGATTCTGCTTTTTAATATTACCGTCTATGTATTTTACAAGAAGATATTCATCCAATTTCCTGAAGGTCTTAAACATGCGGTTTGCAAATTTCTCGCTCCAGCCGGTCAAATATTCTTTTACTTTGGTAGTGTCATTGTTGTTCTCTCTAAGAATTCTGAGAGCCTGGGCATCAATGTCCGGAACAATTTTGATTGCGCCGTTTTCATGCTCGTTTGCAGTTTTTCTAACCTCAGGAGCAATATCCTTATAGCGCAAATATGCAAATTGCGCAATTCTGTTAAATAGCCAGAAAGCTGAAGAATCCGAATATTGAATCATACTTCCGTTGCCGTCTCTGAAACATGTTGGAGCATTGTTTCCGCTACTGTAAACGGGTGTAAGGCAAGATGTTGCGGTGTCATCAACTCCAAACCAAATAATGCCGCCTATAGCATCGGGCAGCCAGGGACGAGCTTCTCCTACCAGCCAAAAACCTGTTTGCTGGGTGGCAACGGATCTTTCAAATTCATAAGTTTTTCCGTTAGAGGTAAAGGTCATTGGTCGCCATCTGTAAGGGCACTCAAAAGGACCGGCTCCCAAATCATGGGTAAAATCCATTGGCGTGTTTTCAAAATGATCTCTCATTGCATCCGCAACATCCTTAACAGTAAGAAGATGTGACGGCTTAATGTAAAGAGGCATTCTGTTGGAAGGGTTTGTTCCAAGAGCATAATCCAGATAATAGTTTGCATCTTTGTCTCCAATCTTTCCGCCTCCAAGAATGTTAAAAAAGCTCCAGACTCTTGTTTCACAACCTCTTAAAACCTCAAATGTTGCCGGGTCAAATGCTTCTGAAAAACTAAACTGCTCATCCGGTCCGTTATAGTATCCGTTCTCCTTTGCAAACTTAATAATGTCTTTTGAGTAAATGCAGTTTTCCTGATCATTAAGGGGGAAAGTTGTTATGCGAGAATAGTTTGCATGGCCGGAGATATAACCGTCCGGAATTTTTATTGCAACCCATGCCGCACCCTTGTTTATGTTTTTTCCCTTCTTGTCAAACTTCATTCCTTTCCCCACAATTTCCATTATCCACGCCTCATTCTTGTCTGCTATTGAGAATGATTCTCCCTCTGAACAGTAACCATAGGTATTAACAAAATCTGAAATAATCTTTATGGCTTCACGTGCAGTTTTTGCTCTTTGCAGGGTTATGTAAATTAGTGAACCGTAGTCCATTCTGGCGGTTGTGTCTACAAGAGATTCTTTTCCTCCAAAAGTTGTCTCAGTTATAATTACCTGGCACTCATTCATATTCCCCATTGTGGAATATGTGCGACGTGCTTGCGGAATTTCTCCAAGATATCTTCCCGTGTCCCACTCGTAAATTTTTAACATGCTGCCCTTGGGCCAAACTTGTCCTTGAACATGGTAAAGTTCACCATAAGTGGTATGTGAATCTGCTGCATAAGAGACCATTACAGAGCCCGTTTTAGATGCTCCCCTGGTCACAATGATATTTGTGCAGGCCTGTGAAGTATTATATGCGCCGCAAAAAATAACAGCGGCAGCTGCCGTAATGACGGCTTTTAAGTTTGATATCATAATGTTTATTAACTTTGTAGTTAACAAATATAGCAATATTATTATGAAGAAAATGTCCGTCGCGACGGTTAGGTTATTTATTGTTACTGCTTCAGTTTTATTATCTGCCGTTTGCGCTGTTCCTGTATTTGCACAGCAGCAGGAGAAAGAGAAGACGCCGGAAGAAGTTGCGGCCGCAGAGGTCAAGGCCATGGTAAGTGAGCTGAAGCTGAGCGAATCTCAGGAATTTTTTTGTGATTCTATTCTCACTCACAATTACACGTGCATGAAGAGTGATTTTGAAAGCCTGCAAAATTCAGGGATGCAGGAGGCAAGCACGTATCAGTTTCTTAAAGACAGATGGGAGAAAAAAACGTTGGAGGCATTAAAGAAAGTGCTTGATGACCAACAGTATATAAGATATTTAAGAAGAATAGGGAAGGGCAAGGACTACAAGAAGGGCAAAGACGGGAAATTCTATCTTAAATCAGATTTGGAGAAAGAAAAGAACAAGGACACAAATAAGTAAGAGAATAAATCCTAAGAGCAAGAAAATTACGAAATCTCTTATTTGTAAGATTCTTCTATGGCCAGTCTCAATTCATTGATATTGGTCATTATTTTTAACTCTCCTCCCTTTACAAATGAAATGTTGCCGGTTTGTTCGGAGACAACAATTACCGTTGCATCCGTTTGTTCTGTAAGTCCGGCGGCAGCTCTGTGACGCATTCCAAGATTTGCCGGAATATTTTGATTGTCGGACATCGGCAGGGTGCATCTTGCGGCAACCAATCTTGTTGTGTTCATAATAAGAGCTCCGTCATGCAGGGGGGCGTTTTTAAAAAAGATATTCTCTATAAGACGCCTGTTAACCATTGCATCAATTTTGTCACCCGTCTCAATAACAAACTCCAAAGACGAGGCGTGCATCATAACAATCAGCGCTCCGGTCTTAGTCTCAGCCATTCTGCGGACAGCTTGGGTAAGTTCATTCAGTGTTGTAAGAGGCACCTCTTTTTCCTCCTGGCCAAACAGCCTGCGTGCAAAATTACCTCCCCTTCTGCCTTTAAATGAGGTAGTTCCGATATGCAGCAAAAACCTTCTGATTTCCTGCTGGAAAATCACAATCAGCGCAATAACGCCAACGCCAAGCACTTGCCCCAAAATTGCGGAAAGCAAATTCATGTGGAGTGCTTTCACAACCACCCAGACAAAATAAATGACAATAATTCCGATAAAAATATTCATTGCGGGAGTCCCGCGTATCAGCTTGTAAATCTGATATATAAGGAGTCCGACAAGGATGATGTCAATAATATCTATCGGCTGTATGTTTATGAAATCAAACATGTTATTATTTTTTTCCCGATGGTTTTGCTGCTTTTAACGGCATCAAAATTAATGAAAAAGTTTTACAATCGGCATTTGCTCAATTAATGCGGACACCTACGCTACTCTACATAGGCTAATGTTGCAATGCTTACCTTGCATTTAATTCCCGCCTTTGTGCAAGCTTTAATTAAAATTCCGGCGCACGCCTCCAATGTTGCGCCGGTTGTAAGTACGTCATCTACAATTAGAAAATGTGCAATACAAAAATCCGCGTTGCCGGTTACAGAAACGTTCTCCCTTTTTGCGTTAATATTTTTTATGCAGCGCTTTAGTCCGCACGGTGAAATTTTAAAAGCATCCTCAACATTTTTCCATCTGCTCCATCTGTCTTTCTGCGTTTGCGTCTTTGTAAAATGTTTGCGTTTAATGATTTGCGTGCATACACGGGCTCTTGCAGGGGCAACGGTTTTAAAGACGGGTACAACACCTCCGCTAAACTCGGATGCCGTGTAACCGCCGTTAAGTCCGTTTACAATACCGCGCGCAATGATTTCTGCCTGGTTAAATCCGCGCTTTAATTTTTTCCTCCAATGCAGCGGTACCGGAATTACATAATTTACAGGAATATAGTTGTCAGGCGGCTTGTTATTTCTCTTTTCCGCAGTACAAATCCTTTTTCCCAGCATTTCCCCAAGATAAAGTCCAAGCGGTATATTACCCTTATATTTAATATCATACACGCACCGTTTATAATTATTGCGGAAAAACATAAGAGAATATACCCGCTCAATTTTTACGCGTCCCCAAAAAATCATCTCCGCAGGATTGTTTTTAAACTCCCAAAAATATGTAAGCGGAATATCTGCAAAACACTCCAGGCAAAAATGTTTTTCAAAGCCCAGCAGTTCACTTCCGCATATATTACAGTGCCTGGTAATGAAGAGATTAAGCGCGGATTCCACAATGGATACTTTAATGTTAATCATCACACAATTATGTTAAAGTTGTATTTTGAACCGGAACTAAGTCAATGACGGAATTTATTGACGGCGTAGGGGGATACAAAATAATGGATAAAACATTACTTTTGCGTGCAATTAAAACAAAACTTGCATGCAACAAACCTGGAATTGTTTGCAATAAGAACAATTTATCTTAATTGAAACGCGGCATTTTGTCAAATAAACAAGTTGATGAATTTTTTTGATAATCACACACATTCGGAATTTTCTCCCGATAGCAGAATGACAATGGAGCAAGATATTGCCGCTGCAGTAGGCAAAGGTCTTGGGGGCATTGCAATTACAGATCATTTAGATTTGGATGTACCTCGCGATAGCGGCGCTTTTGTCTTTGATATTGCAGCGCAACAGAAAAAAATAGCCGAGTCCATTGGGAAGATAGATGAAACTATCGGGAGAATAAATGATATTCAAAAAGGAAAGAAAAAGCCTTTTAAAGTTTTAAAGGGGATAGAAGTGGGGCTTCAGCCTGTAAGTGTAAGGCACACACTGGATTATGTTGCTCAGTTTAAGTTTGATACGGTAATTGCATCCATACATTTTGTAGATGGACAGGATCCTTATTTCGGCAGTTACTATAAAGGTAAAACTCCAATGCAGGCTTACGGCAGAACGTTTGAATTGATGTTGTCCACGGCGCTTGAATATGAAGATTTTGATATACTTGGACACTTTGATTATGTTGCGCGCTATGCTCCTTATGATGATAAAAATGTCACTTATAAAGAGTTTGCAAATTATCTTGAGCCGCTGTTAAAATTTTTGGCGGACAATGGCAAAGCCCTGGAAATCAATACAAAATCCTATGAGGCCGGAGTGAGCCACGGAGTGGGAACGGCAAAGGCTCTTAAGTTTGATTTGAATATTTTGCGCAGGTTCCGCGATTTTGGAGGAGAGGCGGTTTCTCTTGGTTCGGATGCTCATGACCCGGATAGGGTGGGGAACAATTTTAAGACCTATTGGCAAATGGTTCAGCATTGCGGCTTTAAATATCTTTGTTATTTTGAGCGTCGCAAACCTGTATTCTACAGACCGGAATAATCAGATTTTGTGTACCGGGCGGCGGATTTTAAATTTTTCTTCCGTGCCGTGATATAATCTTTTTAGATTGCTCAGGTGTGTAAGCCAGATGGTTACGCCGCAGACTATGCTAAAGATTCTTAGGGCCCATGTTTCTTGAGGGTCCAGCCATAATGCAAACAGCAAGTTTACCAGCAGAGGGAAACAAGTTACGGCCGCTATAACGCTTATGGAAATGTATCTTGTAAAGTATAAGACTATCAAGAAGATAACTGTGCATATCAAAACTGCTCCGGGGTGGATGGCCAGCAGTGCGCCGCAAAAAGTTGAAACTCCCTTGCCTCCGCGGAAGTGGTGGTAGAGCGGAAAAATGTGTCCTGCGACGGCGGCAAATCCAAATACAATTTGTGCGCAGACAAACAGATTGGGAGCATCCTTTAGCAACGGCAGAAAATAGACAAGACAGCAAGCGGCGGTTCCCTTTAAGAGGTCAATTACAAAAACCACAAGTCCCATGTGCCATCCCATAGCTCTTTGAACATTATTGGCTCCGGGGTTCTTGCTGCCGTATTCATGAATGTCTATTCCGTATATTTTTTTGGATAAAAAAATGGCGGGAGAGATTGACCCCAAAAGGTAGGAGACAACTATAAATATGATGAACAGCCAGATTGTTAATGTAACACTCATTAACTATATGCTTAAATAATTGCGGAGGTTTACTGCATTTCTGTACAAATGCAAATGTAAAACTTTATCTTTGCAAATGAAATGAATCTAGAACAGAAACTTGGTTTTGATCAGATAAGGCAGAGCATAAAGATACGCTGTTCAACGGGTTATGCACAACAGCGAGCAGAGACGGAGGCAGTGTCTTATAATTCGCAGACAATTGAGAAGCGTCTTGCACTCACGGATGAGATGCGTCTGGTTGCAATGTTTGAGACAAAATTTCCTCAGGGTGAGTTTACAGATTGTACTCAATTTCTTAAGGCATTAACGGCGGAGTTCAGCTGCATATCTGTGGAAAATTTGCGCAGGCTGCAGAATTTTTTGGAAAGTTTAAGGCAAGTATTATCATTCCTTAAAAACACCAAACCAGATCAATATCCTAATATTAAGCAACTTGCAGCGCCAATTCAATATTTCCCGGAGGTAAGCCGCCGCATAGATTCTATTCTGGATAAAAATGGAGAGATAAAAGATAGTGCCTCTGAGGAGCTTGCAAAAATCAGAAGAGAATTAAACACTACTCAAAACGCCGTCTCTAGAAAAGTGCAGAGTATTTTTAAAAAGGCTCAGAGTGAAGGTATTGCAGATGAGGATGCCAGTATTTCTGTTCGCGACGGGAAATTGCTTATCCCGGTCAGCACCTCCAACAAGCGCGACTTGCCGGGACTTGTTTTTGATGAGTCTTCTAGCGGCAAGACTGTTTTTGTGGAGCCGCTTGAAGTTGTGGAGATGAACAACAAGGTACGTGAACTTCATTTTGCCGAGCAGAGAGAGATTGCAAGAATTCTTGCTGAGTTTACGGATTTCTTAAGACCATATTTATCTGATATCCAAAAGGGAGCCGGGTTTATTGGAGAAGTGGATTTTATCCGGGCAAAGGCTGAGGCGGCAGGTATGATGCAAGCAGGCAAGCCAATTATTTCCAAGGACGGAGTGCTTAGAATTTCAAAAGGAAGACATCCTTTGCTTGAGGCTACACTGCGGAAAGAGAAAAAGCAGATAGAGCCCCTTTCATTAGAAATCAATAAGTTAAAGCATATTCTTGTTATTTCCGGCCCCAATGCGGGAGGAAAATCCGTATGTCTGAAAACTGTCGGGATACTACAATATATGTTTCAGTGGGGGATGCTTGTTCCTTGTTCTGAGGTTTCCGAATTTCCTGTTTTTAATAAAATATTTATTGATATAGGTGATGAGCAATCTATTGAAAATGACCTTAGTACTTACAGCTCCCATTTGATGAACATGAAAAATATGCTCAAAAATGCGGATGAAAAATCTTTGGTCCTGATAGATGAATTTGGAGCCGGAACGGAACCCGCGGCAGGCGGAGCAATTGCGGAGACAATTTTGGAAGAGCTGGATAAGAGGGGCGTATATGGTATAATAACAACGCATTATACTAATTTGAAAGTTTATGCGCAGAATAGCTCCGGGACTATTAACGGAGCGATGCAGTTTGACAGCGCAAAAATTCAGCCGCTGTATAAATTGGAACTTGGTGTTCCCGGAAATTCTTTTGCCTTTGAACTTGCGCGCAAAATGGGATTACCGGAAAATATTGTGCATCAGGCAGAAGAGAAAGCTGGTGAAAGTTTTGTGGATTTGGAAAGGCAACTGCGTGCGATATCAAAAAACCGTCGCAAACTGGATGAGAAACTTGCCAGAATAAAAAATACCGATAAAAATTTGGAGAGCGTTACTGAACGTTATGCCCAGGAACTGTCTGATATTAAGGAGACTAAAAAGAAAATTATTCAACAGGCCAAAGATGAGGCTCAGCAAATTCTTGTAGCGGCAAATAAAAAGATTGAGGCAACTATTAGGGAAATCCGTGAGAATCAGGCGGAAAAAGAGAGAACAAAATTAGTGCGCGAGGATTTGAAAAAATTTAATGAGTCTTTGGAACAGCAGAAGGATTCTAAGCAGGACAGAAATATTCAAGCTAAGATGGAGCAACTGGTTGCACGTAAGAAGAGGCAAGAGGAGAGGAAAGGGAGAAACATGCAACATGCTGTTCAGCAGAGTACTGCAGAGGCAATGAGAGACGGTTTAAATTTTGCGCATGGAGCTTTGCAAGAGGGAAAGTTTGTTCCGGGTGTGCTGCAGGTTGGGAGCAAAGTAAAAATAAAGGGGAGTGACTTGATAGGTGAGGTGATGCAGATAAGTGAGAAGTGGATTAACATTTCTGTCGGCGACATAATCAGCAAAGTAAAAAATGATTCTGTTGAGGTTATCTCTAATAAAGAATTTGAGAATGCCTGCAAGAGTGTGTATAAACCGCTAATTCACAACTCTTTAGAGATTGATGAACGTAAGTTGAATTTTAAAACCGAGATTGATGTAAGGGGGGAAAGGCTTAATGATGCGCTGGATATTGTTGCACGTTATATTGATGATGCTGAGCTCGTCGGAGCTTCTAAGGTGCGGATCCTTCATGGTAAGGGGACCGGTGTGCTTAAGGAGGAAATACGCAAGTTCTTAAAAACAATCCCCGCCGTGCAAAGCTGCACTGACGAGGATGTTCGTTTTGGCGGTTCCGGCATCACCATTGTCCAAATGAAATAAATCCCTTGTGTTATATTCCAAATGCTTTCTTCACCTTAGGCACCGCATCCAGCAGCTCCCAGCCAAAGAATTGCACTCTCTTTTTTACGTTCTTACCGTTTCTGACAACCGTTACTTCTCCAACATAAGGCGTACGGCCCATGTGACCGTAAGCTGCTGTTGGCAAGTAGATTGGGTTTTTCAATTGGAATTTATCTATTATCACTGCGGGGCGCAGGTCAAAAATTTCTTCGACTATTTTTGCAATCTCTCCGTCTGACATAACAGTTTTGCCGCTTGCGGCAGGTCCGCCGTTTTTGGCAACCCTTACGGTTCCAAACGTGTTAATGAAAATGCTTAGCGGCTTTGCAACTCCGATTGCATAAGAAATCTGAATTTGAACTTCATCTGCAACTCCTGCAGCTAC
>JAQWEK010000025.1:14248-15735 GCA_028704975.1 Bacteroidales bacterium
ATAATACCCTGGTCTCCTGCACCTTGATTGTATTTATCTTGTTTCTCCACGCCGCGTCTGATGTCTGCGCTCTGTCCGTGAAGGGCGGAGAGAATGCCGCAGGAATTTCCGTCAAACATATATTCGGTTTTTGTATAACCTATGCGGTTAATAATTTCTCTGGCAGTATGCTGAATATCAACATACGCATCCGAGTGAGCTTCCCCGCCCACAACTACAAGGCCGGTGCTCACAAAAGTTTCACAGGCAACCTTGCTCTCAGGATCCTGTCTTAAAAATTCATCTAGTACTGCGTCCGAAATCTGGTCTGCAACCTTATCCGGATGTCCTTCTGATACTGATTCTGATGTAAATAAAAAAGCCATAACTAAATATTTTAAATTAAACACTTAGTGTAGGAATTTGACTTTGTGCGTGCTGAAAATCCGTCCGGCAGATGTGCCGCCCGTTCCTTTTAGCATTTTTTAGCGTGGTTGCAAGCAGTCAAATCTCTCCACCTTTGGCGGCAAAGGTAGTCAAAGATTATGAATAATTAAAATTGTTGATAAAAAATTGTTAAATAAGTGCTTCACCTATTTTGAAGAATTTTATTTTCTTGTAAATTTGCGCTGCTTTGAAAGAGCTGGTGAAAAACCGAATTAATTTACAAAACCTTAAATAATCAAATCATTTATGAAACAAACTATTAAGCTTTTTGCCTTGACAGTTCTGAGTTTGTTTATAGCTGTGTCATCCTATGCACAGGTTACAACATCCTCTATGAGCGGCAAGGTAACAGAGAAGGACGGGAGTCCTGTAGTTGGCGCTGCTGTTATAGCAACGCACACGCCATCCGGCTCCAGGTACTATTCAACTACCGATAATTCCGGTAATTATCGTATCTTGAATATGAGAATTGGAGGTCCTTATGAAGTTGAAGTATCCTTGCTTGGATACGGCAGCAGCAAATCAGGCGGTGCTTACTTAAAATTAGGCGAGAACTTTGTTAAGAACGTTGTGATGAACGTTGAGGCAGTTGCCCTTAATGAAGTTGTAGTTCAGGCAAAGGGAAACAACCCCATAATGAACTCTGATAAAAATGGTGCTTCCACCAACATCAGTTCCACACAATTAAGGCAGCTTCCTTCTATCAGCAGGGGTATCACAGACTTTACAAAGATGACCCCTCAGGCTAACGGAACTTCATTTGGAGGCCGTGATAACCGTATGAATACCATCACGATAGATGGTGCCGCATTTAACAATAACTTTGGATTGAGTACATCTCAAATCCTTCCGGGCGGAGATGCTCAGCCAATAGCATTGGATGCTATTGAGGAGGTTTCCGTTAATCTTGCTCCATTTGATATTAGGCAATCTCAGTTTACCGGCGCATCAATCAATGCAGTAACAAAGAGCGGAACTAACAAATTTTCTGGTTCTGTTTACACATACTTGAGACCTAAGAAGTTCACCGGAAACAAGGTTGGCGACAATACGGTTACAGG
>JAQWEK010000128.1 GCA_028704975.1 Bacteroidales bacterium
ATTTATGAAATTCTCAACTTCAGAAATACGGATATGATGAATCCGTGACCCGAAAATCAAATCAATTCAAATTATATGACAACCAACAAGTTTTTTACAATTGTTTGCGTGGCGGCGACGTTGAGTTTTTGTGTTAGCATTAGTGCCAACAGCAACAGCGCGCTGGCGCAGGGTCGCAAGAATAAGGACCGCAAGGAGAATCCTGAAATGCAGAACGGGCAGAAGCCCGGTGATCAGGGTGATAAAGCCGGAGCCGACAAGGACAAGGATAAGAAAAAAGGTCCTGTGACCATGGATAAGTTCCTTACCCCGGATACCAAAGTGATGAAGGGCTTTACCACTGTTTATGAGCAGAAAGATGATAAGTGGTGCATCAACGTTAATGATTCTATCATCGGACGCGATATTCAGATTGTTTCCAGAATTGTTAAGTCTGCCGAGGGAGGAAGAACGTCTTTTGGCGGTTATGCAGGCGATGAGATTAGTGAGGCAATGATACGGTTTTCAAAGGGTCCGGGCAACAAGATTTTTATTCAGGAGGTTTTGCTGAGAGAACGTTCAACAGGTGAACTTGAACAGAATGTGAAGAACTCGAATGTTAATGCAATCATTGCTTCTTTTGACATCAAAGCGCAGGGGAATGGAGACAATGTAATTGACGTAACTGATTTTCTGTTAAATGATAACAACGGTTTATATTTTGACAAACGGGATAAAAAAGGTCTTAAAATTAACAGCATAATGAAAGACCGCTCTTATGTAGAAAGTATTAAAACATATCCGATCAACACAGAATTTACTTCTCTTGTAACGTATGGCAAAGAGGAGGGATCTGCTACTTATGTCCTAAATATTTCTATGGTAATGCTTCCAAAAGTTCCCATGCAGCCAAGATATGAGGATCCAAGAGTTGGTTATTTTACAGTTGGTTACACGGATTTTGATAAAAATCCGCAGGGTGTAAAAAGAGTGAATATGATTTCCCGCTGGAGACTGGAGCCTAAGCCGGAGGATGCAGAAAAGTATGCAAAAGGAGAATTAGTAGAGCCTGCAAAACCTATCGTGATATATATAGACCCGTCTACTCCAAAAGAGTGGGTTCCGTATCTGATTGCTGGTGTGAATGATTGGCAGCCGGCATTTGAGGCGGCCGGATTTAAAAATGCAATTCGCGCAGAAGTTGCTCCAACAAAAGAGCAAGATTCTACCTGGTCTTTGGAGGATGCTACTCACTCTGCTATAATCTACAAACCGTCTGATATTGAGAACGCCAGCGGCCCTCATGTAAGTGATCCGCGTTCCGGTGAAATTATAGAGACACACATAAATTGGTATCACAATGTGATGAATCTTTTGAGGAACTGGTACTTTGTTCAGTGCGCTCCGTCAGATACAATGGCCCGCCATATGGTGCTGCCTACCAAGCTGATGGGAGAACTTATACGTTTTGTCTCTTCTCATGAAGTGGGACACACTCTTGGTTTGCGCCACAATTTTGCGGGTAGTTCTCATTACACGCTTGCCCAGCTTAAAGATGTTAATTTCTTAAAGGAGTATGGACATGCTTCATCTATAATGGATTACGCACGCTTCAATTATGTTGCCGAACCGAGTGACAACATCCCTCAAAATTTGATGTTTCCTTGCATTGGCCCTTATGACAAGTGGGCTATTGAATGGGGATACAAGAGGTTGTCTGGTTTGACTCCCGACAGTGAAGTTCCCTATCTCAGCAAGGTTGTTAAGGAGAAAATAAAGAATCCTATTTATCAGTTTGGAACAGAAATGAGTTCAAACGATCCCCGTTTCCAGAATGAAGATCTTGGCTCTGACCAGATGGAAACCAATGAAGTTGGAACACGCAACCTTAAATTTATCATGAACCATTTGATAGAGTGGACTAACACCCCTAATGAGGGATATGATAATTTGTTGGAACTTTATGATCAGGTTATTGGTCAGTACAGAAGATACAACAATCACGTAGCCAAGTGGATCGGAGGTGTTTATGAAGATGAAAAATATTCAGACCAGCCCGGTGCAATCTATACTCACGTAGAAAAAGCAAAACAAAAAGAGGCAATGGCATATTTAAAGAGAAATACTTTCTCCCCTCAGATGTGGCTGATTCCTAATGATATAATGAATAAGATAGTTCGCAGGTCGGACATAGTTCTGGAGCAAATCTACAATTCAACTTTGGATAATCTTGTCTCAAGGCGTGTTCTTCTTAATTGCTATGAAGATGAAATTTCAAACGGAGCAAAGGCTTACTCTTTAAGCGATTATTTTGCTGATATGAATTCAATGATTTTTGCACCTGATGTTCCAGGAACAAAAGAGGCTTCAGCACAGAGAATCATGCAAAAGGCCTATGTTAAGCACCTTATTGACTTGTATACAGGTGCAAATGTAATGACCTTTAGAATTGGAGACAGAACCATATCTACCGGTCAGGCTGCGGACAAAGACAACTCGGACATAGGCTCAATGATATACTACCAGCTGACTCAGCTTCAGCAGAAATTCCTTGCAGCCTCTGCCGCCGGAACTCCTGTCAGAAAAGCTCATTACAAATTTATGTATGATAAAATCCACAAGACATTAACAGAGCAAAAAGTAAAAACTGAAGCTGCTCCGCAGGTAATTAGTTTTTAAAGGACCTATTTGGGTAAAGGAATTTTTGGTGAAGGATCTTTTGAAAAGGGCCTTTTTGGGAAAGGATCTTTTGAAAAGGGCCTTTTTGGGAAAGGATCTTTTGGAAAAGGGATTTTTGGTGAAGGATTTTTTGAAAAGGGCCTTTTGGAGGAAATGATCTTTTAGGAGAAGGATTTTTTGGGAAGGATCTTTTTGGGGAAAAATTAACAAGACAAGAAAAGGCAGGCATTTTTCGCCTGCCTTTTTTCTTGCCCGCACGTTTTATGTGCCGTTAGCCGTATGCACCGCCTCCAAGTAACACCCTTTTTATTTTTTTAACCACATCGGTAGCGGTGCATGCTTAACCCAATTCTTTTTTTTCCGTGCAGCGCTTCGCTCAAATTGCAGATTCAATCTGCACACTCAATCCGCACACTCAATCCGCTTCACTCAATCTGCACACTCAATCCGCACACCCAATCCGCTTCACTCAATCTGCACACTCAATCCGCACACCCAATATGCTTCACTCAATCTGCACACTCAATCCGCTTCACTCAATCCGCATTCATACCTTGCCACCCTGCATCCCCCACGCAGATCTTATGATGCAGACTTTCCACCCCCCTCTAGAGGGCCCCAAAAAGGCTAAAATTTTCCTGTCTGATTATCAATCACTTATGGCATTTTTCGGTTTTCTCGCGTACTTTATACTTCGTCATACGCTGTTAATCAGCAAGTTGTATTTTTGCCTTTCTGTGCGTTCTGATAGGGGTTGCAAAATGGCTCCTAAGAGTATATTTATAGGAGTCTGTCACGCAGGCAGGAAAGTTTTCATAAATTTGATTCGCGATGGTTCCGCAAACCAAAAATATTGAACATAATTCATAAAATAAACAATCGATATAAAATAATGTTGCCTTTATGAAAAAGATAATAGTATTAATACTGCTTATTTGCATATCATTGCAAAGCGCTGTATGCCAACAGACCGTACGCAGCAAATCAGCATCTCAGGTCACTTACACCAATGAAGATATTAAGGCTGCATATGAGGGCACATGGAAATATGAGAACAAATCTACGGGTGAGATTTTTGTTGTTGAGTTAAAGTATCTGCC
>JAQWEK010000129.1 GCA_028704975.1 Bacteroidales bacterium
AAGAACGTAGGGGGTTAAAAAGAATTTTATTTGTGGATTCGTGGATGGGGAGGAGTTATACTTTTGCCATGATGAGCAGGGTATGACGGAGAAAATTTTGAATGTATGTTAATTTTTTAGACTGCGGGATATATGAGCATGCTGAAACTGGTTGTGACCTCTACTGTGCAAAGCACTTTTCTTGTTGCCGGACAAGTGTTCCTTAAGTTTGCCTTGCAAAAAGTTGATAAGATGGGGTTTACGTGGCATTGCATTAAACAGCTTTTTTGGAATTTTCCATTTTTGCTTTGCGGTGTCTGCATGGGAGCCGCAACGGTATTGTGGTTTTATATTCTCAGACATTTTCCGTTCAACGCGGCATATCCGCTTATCAGCATAAGTTATGTGCTTGGAACTTTTGTCTCCTTATTTATTTTCCATGAAAATATTCCGCCGATAAGGTATGTTGGTATTGCGTTGATTATTATTGGAGTTGTATTTATAGCACAGCAATAATTCGAATGATATATATATATTTAGTAGTTAATAAGATATGAATTTTAGAAAGATTAATTTAAGACTAATTGCGGTCTTTTTGCCTTTGGCGGTGCTTGCATTCCTGCCGCTTTCATCTGAGAAACTGTCGGGAGCGGAACAGCCTGCAGACCCAGACAAACCAATGTATGACAAGATTATTGCCACCGCAAAAGCGGTGAATACGCTTGAGTGCAATTTCTCCGAAACTAAGACAATTGCAGTGCTGGCAAACCCGATATACAGGAGCGGAAAACTTTATTATCGCAAGCCGAATAATATGCGGTGGGAGTACTCAAAAAAAGAGTACGGAGTATGCGGACCTAAGGGGAATTACATGGTTAGAGATGGAAAAAGAGACAACGGCGGAAGCAGGGCATTTGCTATGATCAGCAGAATTACAACCTCTTTTATGAACGGGTCCCCAATTGATAGAAAGAATTTTTCTCTTAATTATCATCCCGATAGAGAGGGGTTTGTTGTTGTGTTAATGCCTAAGAATCCAAAAATTAAGGCGACATTGGATTATATCATGATGCATTTTGATACCCAGAGCGGGTATATAAAATCTTTTGAGATGCATCATCAAAATGATGCAACAAAAATAACTTTCTCAAATAGGCAAACTAATCAGCAGTTAGATGACGATATTTTTGAATAGAATATGAAACAGGAAGAATTGTATATAGTTAAAGAGTTTAAGGCGGAAGGTGCAATAATTTGTGCATCAGTGATTTTCAATAAGGAACATTGGATTTATCAAGCGCATTTTCCGCAGTGTCCGGTTACTCCCGGAGCAGTGGTTTTACAAGTTGCGGAAGATGTGATTAGTAAAGAAACGGGGAAGCAATTTAAAATGGTTGCTTCCAGGAATACAAGGTTTTTTAATGTGATTACGCCGAGTGATGAGGAATTTTGCTTTAAGATTTCTTACAAGAGGCTGGCGGAGAACTGGGTTGAGATAGGGAAGAACACGGGAATTAATGAGAGCGGTCCTGCCGGAGTTTGCAGAATTATTGATGCAACTTGCGATGTGACTGATGCTTCCGGCAAGACATCTTACGCTAAAATATCTGCAGTTTATAACTGCTATTAAAGATTTGTTTATTACTTTATATAATGAATAGAGCTGATGAGTTAAGAGCTTGCGTACTGCTGCCATCCTATAATAATTGCGGAACGGTTGGGCAAGTTGTTGATTCATTGGTTGATGCGGGATATAAAGTGATTGCCGTAAATGACGGCTCTACAGACGGTACCGGAGATGTTTTTGCCGGGCGCAAAGAAAAACTGTCCGCTCTGATTTCATACTCTAAGAATAGAGGGAAAGGTTATGCTTTGGCATCCGGATTAAAAAAAGCAAACGAGCTTGGATTTGCTCTTGCAATATCCATAGATGCTGACGGACAACATACTTTGCAATGCATTGACAATATGGTTAATGCAGAGAAAAACATATCTTCAGAAAATACTATTATAATTGGCAGCCGCGGCATGAGGGGCAGGGACGGAAAGAGCAAGTTTGCAAATAATTTCTCAAATTTCTGGTTTACGGTTCAGACGGGTTTTAAACTTCCCGACACTCAAAGCGGATGCAGAATATATCCGGTTAAAAAACTCTCCGGAATACACTATTTTACTACAAGGTATGAGTTTGAGCTGGAGATACTTGTGCGTGCGGCATGGAGAGGTATGAATATTTTACCTGTACCTATAGAGGCTGTTTATGAGCAAGTTAACAGAGTATCTCATTTCCGCCCGGGTACAGATTTTATCCGCATTTCTGTTTTAAATATTTTTTTGACAATATTAGCGCCAATATACGGTTACCCTAAAAAGCTGATTAACAGATGGAAAAATTCTTTTTGAGAATATATGATTTTTTTGCCCGCGGCAGAAGAAAATGGGCATTTATAATCCCCGGAATTCTTGCACTTATTTTTGCAGGTGCGGCATGCCTTATTAACATGAATGAGGATATTGCCGGCTTCCTTCCTTATGGAAGCGGCAAAGCCCATCGGCAGAGTCAGTTCATTTACAAGAATTTAAGAATGGCTGACAAGGTGATGGTTATAATTTCCGCAGATGATATGAGGCATTATCAGAAAACTGCGGACGATTCTCTTGCGGAGGAGTTTGGGGATACTCTGACAGTAACGGATAAAAGAATAAATGTTCTTACAAGAGCGGCAGATGATTTTTCTGACCGCTATGATATGAGCGGCATCAAGGGTGTTAAAGACGCTCAGACAAGAATTGATGCCGTAGCATATATGAATGTGACGGATTTTCTTGTTTCTAATATGCCGTATTTTCTTGAGAAAGAAGACTATGACAGGGCGGACTCTATAATTGCCGCGGGCGGTATTGCAGACATTTTAAAGGAGGACAGGAGCCAGATATTGTCGCCTCAGGGAACGGTTTTGCAGCAGGGAATTGTGAGCGATCCTCTCCATTTTTCCAAACCTATTCTTGAGAGGTTAGGAAAGATGGGCATGGACAGTGATTATAAAATTATTGGAGACTACCTGTTTACGGGAGATTCAACCAGAATAATAATGACCCTTACTTCTGCTTACGGCGGAAGCGAGACCAGAAAAAATAAACAGCTTGTGAAGAGTTTGGAAAAAATAAGAGACTCTGTAACGGCTGATAATAAGGGAGTTAAAGTGGATTTTCTGGGTGCGCCTGTTATTGCGGTTACAAACTCGGTTAGGATGCATAAAGATTCCGTGAGATGTTCTATGCTGGCGCTCCTCTTAATAATTTTATTGCTGGGCTGGTATTTTAGAAAATTAAAACCGATAATTTTAATTTGTATTCCGGTTGTGTTTGGTGTCTTATTTGGCCTTGCATGGATGGGACTTTTCCAAACCAGCGTTTCTACGATTGCACTCTCTGCAAGTTCTATAATTCTTGGAATCGGAGTGGATTATGCGTTGGTTTATTCTACTCGGCTCGGATTTGTGGGGAATTCAAGGCAGGCGCTTAAAGATATTGTATCTCCGATGGTTACGGGAAATATTACAACAGTTGGCGCATTCTTCAGTTTGCTTGTTATGAGCGCAGCCGGTATGAGAGACTTTGGATTGTTTGCCGCTATTTCCTTGATAGGAGTAATACTTTTTGTTGTAATATTCTTGCCGCACTGGGTTGGAGAAAAACAATACAAATCAATAGAGAGCGGCTGGATGGGAAGATGGACAAATTTGAAAATGGAGGAGAAAAATTGGATTGTCTGGGG
>JAQWEK010000026.1 GCA_028704975.1 Bacteroidales bacterium
TATTTTAAAACATATTAATATTTTTTAGAACATGGAAAGAAGGCAACCGTTTGTGAGCGTGGGGATTATGCACGCGGATAAAATAAAATTCAAATTAAACGGGAACTATAAGCTGTCGGGATGCAAGCCGTCTGAATTACATGGCGAGTGCATGTGCCAATCTGAGGATAAACCTTATGTCGGCTCTCAAGAGGTTGAGCAGAGAGGCAATGAGCTCCTATTTGACGGCAAATTTTACAAGGAATTTATTCTTACGCCTGTTGTTGATGAGTCTAACCCCGATAGTGAAACTTTCTGGCTCAGAGATGTTGTCATTGGAGTGAATTTTCATTGGGAGAGGAAAGAAGATGAAAAATTCAAGGGGGTTTTAAAATTTATCATAGACGGGGGAAAGGCATGTGCTGTTAATATGATTGGCATTGAGGATTATTTAAAGAGCGTCATCTCTTCTGAAATGAATGCATCTTCATCTCCGGAATTACTTAGGGCTCACGCTGTTATATCTAGGAGCTGGCTTATGGCACAGATGGAGAAGAGAAGAGTGATAAAGAAAAATGAGCAACCAATAAGTTCTTGTGTTGTCACTAATGATGAGGTGACAAAGTGGTATGATAGAGAGGACCATAAGCTTTTTGATGTTTGTGCGGATGACCATTGTCAGAGATATGAAGGACTTACAAAAGAATCCACAAAGAACGTGGCTAAAGCGGTAGATGCTACATGGGGAAAAGTTCTCTCATACAAAGGAGAAATTTGTGATGCAAGATTTTATAAATGTTGCGGCGGAGTGTTGGAGGAATTTGAGAATGCATGGGAGCCAAAGCATTATAATTATCTTTTGAATGTGCGTGATAATGAGGAGGCTACCAAGGCTGAGGCTAATGGAGATTTTAAGGATGCCCTATCAAAAGATGATTTGACAATAGAGAAAAATGCCGAGAAATGGATTCTTGGCAATCCCGATTCTTTCTGTAATACTCATGATAAAAAAATTCTGAGTCAGGTTCTGAACAATTATGACCAGGAGACTGAGAATTTTTACAGATGGAAAGTGGATTACACGGTAGATGAAATTTCTGCAATTGCAAAGAAACGTTCCGGGATAGATTTTGGGACAATTACAGATATGATTCCTGTGGAGAGGGGAACGTCCGGGCGTCTTACTAAACTTAAAATTGTTGGAACCAAGAGAACCGTTACAGTAGGAAAGGAATTGGAGATCCGCAAAACTCTTTCTGAATCACATCTTTACAGTTCCGCATTTATTGTAAGGAAGTATAATGCCGCAGGAGAAGAAATCAAAAATATTTCAAATGAGGCAAACGAAAACAGACCGGTAAGATTTGAATTAATCGGGGCAGGTTGGGGACATGGCGTGGGACTTTGTCAGATAGGAGCGGCCGTTATGGGAGAGAGAGGGTATAAGTTTGACCAAATTTTATTGCACTATTATCCGAATTCTGAAATTGTAAAAAAATATTAAAATGAGTGAAGGTGTAAAAACTGTCGGGAGTCCAATAAAGCCTGCGGTACAAAAGAGAAATCCTTGGTATTGGATTCCTACTCTGTATTTTGTGGAGGGTCTTCCGTATTTTGCTGTAAACACAATCTCTGTGTTGATGTTCAAGAAGTTGGGAATGTCCAATACGGATATTGCGCTTTATACAGGATGGCTTTACCTGCCTTGGGTAATTAAGCCTTTCTGGAGTCCCTTTGTGGATATTCTTAAGACAAAAAGATGGTGGACAGTTACAATGCAGCTAGTTATGGCGGTTGGTCTTGCACTTGTTGCATTTACCATACCGATTGTGCCTGCGGCGCAAATTGCGGCCGGCAATGTTCCGGTCTCTCTGTTTACGGCATGTCTTGCAATCTTCTGGTTGGTAGCGTTTTCATCTGCCACACATGATATTGCGGCTGACGGTTTTTATATGCTGGCGCTGGATTCTTCTGACCAATCTTTGTTTGTCGGAATCCGCAGCACGTTCTACAGATGTGCTTCAATTTTTGGACAGGGAGTGCTTGTGGTAATTGCCGGCTTGCTGGAAAATAGTATTGGTGTTGTTCCTTTGGCTTGGAGATATACAATTTTAATTCTGGCGGCATTGCTTGGTGTAGTTGGTCTTTATCACCTATTTATACTGCCGCATCCGGCTTCTGACAGAAGCGTTGAGACAATTAAAGAGGAGGAAGGTGTTAAGACAAATGTTGTCAAAGAGTTTTTTGAAACATTTGGCTCTTTCTTTCGCAAGCCGCAGGTTGGAATTGCAATTCTTTTTATGCTGTTCTTTAGATTGCCTGAAGCTCAGCTTATTAAACTTATTCAGCCGTTTCTTGTAGATCCTTTGAGCGCCGGAGGTCTTGGACTTAGCACTGAGGCTGTCGGCATCGTCTATGGAACTGTCGGTATTTTGGGTTTAACAATCGGAGGAATAATCGGAGGTATCTGCGCAAGCCGCGGCGGCCTTAAAAAATGGTTGTGGCCGATGGCTTTGAGTATTTCTCTTACTTGTATAACATTTTGTTACTTAAGTCATTTTCCTCAATCAAGTCTTTTTGTAATTAATATTTGCGTCTTTATTGAACAGTTTGGATATGGCTTTGGCTTTACCGCTTTTATGTTGTTTATGATGTACTTTGCAGAGGGAGACCACAAGACATCTCATTATGCAATTTGCACCGCCTTTATGGCTTTGGGCATGATGCTTCCCGGCATGGCGGCCGGCTGGATAGAGGAGCATCTTGGCGGCTATAAACCGTTTTTCTGGTGGGTGTTTGCTTGCAACATTGCAACACTTGTTGTTACCGCGCTCATTAAAGTTGACCCTAATTACGGGAAGAAAGTAAAAACAGTTAAATAAGTTTGATATGAAAAGATTACAGAAGTTTATCATTGCCGTTGCAACTCTTTTGTTTGCAACAGGTGCGGGAAATTTTGCAAGCGCTCAGCTTGGACTTTTTAGCGGTGTTAAACCCGGCATTGAAGTCTTAAGAGACAATCATTTTAAAGAGCTGAAGGGGAAGAGGATTGGTCTTGTTACAAATCCGACCGGAGTGGATTCTGATTTAAATTCAGACATTGACATTCTCTTTAAAGCCCCTGAGGTTAAGCTTGTTGCATTGTATGCGCCTGAGCACGGAGTACGCGGAGATGCTTATGCCGGAGCTGAGGTTACCGACCAAAAAGATTCTGCAACCGGACTTCCTGTCTATTCAATTTTTGGGAAGAACCGCAAGCCATCCGCCGAGATGTTAAAAGGAATTGATGCGCTGGTTTTTGATATTCAGGATATCGGCTGCCGTTCATATACTTTTGTAAGCACGCTCGGTTTGATAATGGAGGCGGCTGCTGAAAATAACAAAGAAGTTTATGTTCTTGACCGTCCTAATCCGCTTGGTGGTGAGAGAGTTGAAGGTAATCTTGTTGATACGGGTTACACTTCTTTTGTTAGCCAGTTTAAGATTCCCTATCTGTATGGTCTGACTCTTGGAGAGCTTGCGCAAATGTTAAACGGTGAGAAGATGTTGAAGGACGGAGAGCAGTGCAAACTTACTGTTATTCCAATGAAGGGCTGGCACAGAGATATGCTTTATGAGGACACTAAACTTCCTTGGGTTTTGCCTTCTCCTCATATTCCGCAGATTGTTAATGCTTACTACTATCCGGTCAGCGGTATTCTTGGAGAGTTGGGCTACATATCTGAAGGTGTGGGCTATACCCTTCCTTTCCAGCTATTTGCAGCCGAATGGATTGAACCTCAGGAATTCAGCAGAGAAATGAACGCTCTTAAACTTAAGGGATTAGAGTTCCGTCCAATTTATTTTACTCCATTTTACGGAGCGCATAACGGACAGAATATGGGTGGTGTCCAGGTATTTATAACAAATTACAAGAAGGCCCGCCTGGTTGAGGTTCAGTTCTATGCAATGCAAGTTTTGGCTAAGATGTATCCCGACAGAAAAACTTTTGACTGCTGCAACAAGCAGCGCTTTAGTATGTTTGATGTTGTCTGCGGTACAAAATATATACGTGAGAAATTTTCCGAGAGATATGAATGGAAAGACGTTAAGAGTTTCTTTGAGAAGGATGAGGCGGCCTTTAAAGAGCTGAGCAAAAAGTATTACCTGTATAAATAGAAAAGAGTTTTTCCTGGAACCCCAATGCGCCGTAAACAGCGGATAATCTGTTTATTGCTATTATGGCATGGGTATTGCGCCTATTCTGTCGGGAGGAAGATTAAAGTGTTTGAGAATAAATTAAAAACATACTGATATGAAAACGACATTTTTAAAAAGTGCTCTCATTCTTGCAGTTGCAGCAATTTTTGCTTTTACGGCAAATGATGCTTTTGCACAGATTGGAAATGGTGCGGCTCCGTCTAATCAGCAACAGAAAAATAGCGGAGGCTCATCTACAAGGCGTACTACCGGAGGTGTTGCAAATGGTGCAGCTAAGTCTAATCAAAATAGAAATACAGGCGGCATAGGCAGCGGTACAAGGCCAAACAACAAAGGCAATAACAACAACCTGAATCAAAATTACGGGAATAACAATGGCGGAATTGGCAGCGGTGCAAGGCCAAACAACAACAACAGACATCCAAAATATATACCCGGAAACTCCAATAGACGATGGGGATACAATCCATTTTCAGACGGCAGACAAATTCACAGACCAGCTCCAATTCACAGAGGATATGAGTATGGTTCACGTTTCTATAAACGTCCGAGAGGCGCCTATTACATAAATGCAGGCGGATATGATTTCTATTTCTGGAACGGTATCTGGTACAGAGGGTATGGAAATTATTATGGAATTTCCAGACCTCCTGTCGGAACTCTGATTGCCCGCAATTTAATCTCTTCTATTTTGTATGCGGTTGATTACGTTGATACTTACTACTATGGTTACCGGCAACCCTATTATGTAGATGCTTACGGCAACTACTATACACCTGTAAACAGTTACTACATGAGAGTTGTGAACGCCCCGACAGGGTCAGTCCTGTATGACCTTCCAAGTGACTATCAAGAGGTAAATTACAACGGCCGAACTTACTACGCAGTAGGTAGTACAATTTACGAATACGTTTACATTAATGATAACAGCTACTACTTCCGTGCGGTAGGTGTTTATGAATAATTAAAGATTAATCAGGCGGGTCGGATTTTGCAAAATCCGGCCCGTGTTGTGAATTTACTTGGCAGCGAGCGTCACAATATTCTTTACAACTTCAATCGCTTTTTCCATGCTCTCTAAAGGAACGTACTCCAGTTTGCCGTGAAAATTGTGTCCGCCTGCAAATAGGTTAGGGCAAGGGAGGCCGCGGAATGATAACATTGCTCCGTCAGTGCCGCCGCGGATTGGCTGAATGACAGGTTTTACGCCTGCCATTTTCATTGCTTCAATTGCCTGCTTTACAATGAAATATTTTGGCTCAACAATCTTTTTCATGTTGTAGTATTGGTTCTTGATTTCCATTTTTACAACACCCTTTCCGTATTTCTTGTTAAGCTTCTCTCCAATCTTTTTCATCACCTTAATTCTTTCCTCATACTTTTTAATGTCATGGTCTCTGATGATGAAACTCATTTTTGCACTCTCCACTGTTCCGTTGAAATCTGTCAGGTGGAAAAATCCCTGATGTCCGCTTGTGTGCTCCGGTCTCTCTTTTGGAGGGAGCATATTTATCAGCTCATTTCCAACCAGCATGGCGTTGATCATTTTGCCCTTTGCATACCCCGGGTGGATATTGCAGCCTTGTATATTTATTTTTGCCGATGCCGCATTAAAGTTCTCATATTCAAGTTCTCCAATTGCTCCTCCATCTAGAGTGTAAGCGTATTGCGCGCCAAAATCTTTTACTGAAAAATGGTCAACTCCGCATCCAATCTCTTCATCCGGAGTAAAGGCTATTTTTACCTCTCCGTGTTTGAATTCTTTGTGTTCCATCATGTACTCTGCGGCGCACATAATCTCAGCAACGCCCGCCTTGTCGTCTGCACCAAGAAGAGTAGTACCATCTGTCGTGATAATAGTCTGCCCTTTATATGCTTTCATTTCCGGGAAAGTCTTTACGGAAAGTTTTAGTTTTAGAGTCTTGTTAAGCAGAATATCTTTGCCGTTATAGTTCTTGATAATCTGCGGTTTAATGTCTCTGCCGCTTGCATCCGGTGCGGTATCTACGTGTGCGATAAAACCAATTGTCGGAACCTTTTTTGTCCCGACAGATTTTTTACCGCCGCTCTTTTTTGTGCTGTCAAGATTTGCGGGGACAGTGGCCATCAAAACCCCCTGTTCTGAGATTGTGGCATTGATGCCCATTTTGTGCAGTTCATCTGAAAGCATATTAAGTAAATCAAATTCACGCTTTGCGCTTGGAGCCGTCTTAGAATCAGGGTCTGATGTTGTCCATACGGATACGTATCTGAGAAATTTGTCTTGTACCTTTTCCATAATTATTTTGTGTTTTTATTTATTCTTGTCTCTAACAGTGATTTACGCGGCTATTGCCGCTTGGATGCCCGAGCTTTGCGCGGGCATCCGGTCTTGTTATTATTACTCCTTTGTTATTTCTTTTGGTTTCTTGGAATCATGCAGACAACTGTAAATCAAGAACGTAATCAGCAGGACGTACATGAGCATGCCCACATATTGCGCGCCGGCAGTCCCTATCCAATTTTTTGCCAGCAAATCCTTACCTGAGAATCTGATGATTGCAGAGACAACACCCATAAGTGCGCCGCCCGCAATAAAGCCGCTGGCCAGCAAAGTGCCTTTATCCTTTCTTGCTGTATTTACAGCTTCATCTTTGCTCCTAGTGCTTACATACCAGGCAATTGCACCGCCAATCAAAAGCGGAAGGTTTAAATCCAGAGGAATGAACATTCCAAGTGCAAAGGCCAGTGCCGGCACTCCGCAGAAATTAAGAATCAGAGCAATGACGGCGCCGATTCCGTAAAGTGCCCAAGGTGCGGACTGCCCGCTCATAAGCGGCTCAATCACAGCTGCCATGGCATTTGCCTGCGGTGCAACAAGAGCGTTGGGTCCCGTAAATCCGTAAGTTTGGTTCAGAACAATCATAACGCCTCCAACGGTTGCGGCGGCAACAAGAGTTCCAAGGAACTTCCAGCTCTCCTGAACTTTTGGAGTAGAGCCTATCCAATATCCTATTTTTAAATCAGTTATAAAGCTTCCCGCAACGGACAGCGCGGTACAAACCACGCCGCCGATAATCATTGACGATACCATTCCGGGCCATCCTTTTAGTCCGCAGGCAACAAGAATAACGGAACCTAAAATCAGAGTCATCAGTGTCATTCCGCTTACAGGATTAGAGCCGACAATTGCAATTGCGTTTGCGGCAACCGTCGTGAACAAAAATGCAATTACCGCTACAATCAGCAGGGCCACAATGGATAACATCAGCTTGCCCGTGTCCGGAATTACGCCAAAATAGAAGAATATGAAAGTTGCAGCCAGCGCGGCAACAAGCCCCCACACAATAATTTTCATGCTAAGGTCCTTTTGTGTTCTCACTACGGCTTCTTCTTCCGCTCCCTTTTTCTTGCCCCTAAAACTCTTGGTGGCCAGGGAGAATGCGGATTTTATGACTCCGGCAGATTTTATAATACCTATGATACCTGCCATTGCAATGCCGCCTATCCCAATTTGTCTTGCGTAAGTTTTAAAGATAACTTCCGGTGCCATAGCGGAAACACCGGCAAAAGTTGTCCCTAAAAAAGTAACAGTATCCGGTCCGCAAATTATGCTCATAAGAGGAATGATTACAAACCATACAAGGAAAGAACCGCAGCAAATTATGAATGCATATTTAAGTCCGATTATATATCCGAGTCCCAGTACCGCCGCTCCGACATTCAGTTTTACAAGCAATTTGGCCTTGTCTGCAACAACGGTTCCCCAATGTGCCACGGTAGTATAAACAGTCTCTGACCACCAGCCAAAAGAGGATATGATGAAATCATATATACCTCCGACAAGACCGCTTAGCAAAAGAAGTTTTGCTCCTCCGCCTTCTCCCTCTCCGCTTTTAAGTACTTGAGTAGTAGCGGTTGCCTCAGGGAAGGGATACTTCCCGTCCATCTCCTTTACAAAATATTTTCTGAAGGGGATCAAAAACAAAATACCAAGCACGCCTCCTAACAAGCTGCTCAAGAAGACTTTAAAGAAGTCAATGGAAATTTGCGGATATTTTGCCTGCAGAATGTAAAGTGCCGGCAACGTAAAAATTGCGCCGGCAACAATCCCACCGGAACAGGCTCCGATAGATTGAATAATCACGTTCTCTCCAAGTCCGTTTTTTCTCTTTAATGCGCTTGAAAGTCCTACCGCTATTATCGCGATAGGTATTGCGGCTTCAAAAACCTGTCCGACTTTAAGGCCAAGGTAAGCTGCTGCTGCAGAGAAGATTATAACCATCAAAAGTCCGACGCTCACGCTATAGACGGTGGCCTCGGGGTACTTTCTGTCGGGAGAAAGAAGAGGTTTATACTCCGGTGCTTTCTCTTGTTGTTTATTTGTGTCTGCCATAAGTTTTTATGTTTGGTATGCGAAGGTACAAAAAACCTTGCGTCTGTGGGACGCTTTTAGGGTGCATCTAAATAAACCTCTGAAAAATTGGATATTATGAAAAGAATATATATACCTTTGTAGAGTAGGGAGCTGGTAAGTTTTACATAAATTCTAAACGCTATGAAGAAGACTTTTCTTGTTTTTCTGTCAATAACTGTTTCTTGCATTAGTTCTTTTGGGCAGTTAAAATTCAGTATGGATTCTGTTGCCACCAAACAGTTTGTTAAAGAATATTGCAAAGAAGAGAAACTGGATGAGGCTACTCAAATGTCTCTTGTCTTGTATGCCATGAAATGGTGCAAAGTTTACGGTTCACTCACCTCCGACAATGTGCACAGTGGTTCATGCGCTACAATGGAAGAGTGTAAACTTACTCAGGCAGAGGTAGATGTCAATGTGGAAAAATTGCTAGGCAAGGATGGTTACAACAAGTTTGCGGATTTCCTTTTCAAGCGCAGACAACAGAAATTTAAAAAATGATTTCTTTGTTCGGTAATGCCTTAAAATGGCAATCACATTATGTGCGTCAATAGGTGTATGAGGTTTTACGGATGTTCCCACATAGTGGGTGTTGTTTTGCTTCTTCTTAAAACACAAGGTGTTGTTTTTGCGCAAAACACAAATAAACCGGAAGTTGGCAATGGAATGGAAATCGCAGTAGGCGGAATTGTCAAGGATGCTTCAACAAAGGAGACGCTGCCCTTTGTTACCGTTATAATAAGGGATGAAAATAATAAACTCATTGACAACATCCCGACGGATAACTCCGGAATGTTCAGATCTTTTTTTCAAAAGAGCGGCGGTGTTTATACAGTTGAGATTGCAATGATAGGTTTTGAGCATTTTGTTAAGAGGATTGATGTTCAGAGTGATAAAAAGTATTATAACCTCGGTCTAATATTCTTAAAACCGAATACGGAATTAAATACTGTGTATGTTAACGCTCCGCAATTGATAAAACCTTCTCCGGACGGATACATTTATGACGTTGCCGCGGATTCTACGGCAAAAACAAAGAAAGTTGTACAATTGCTTGCAAAGTTGCCTTTTATAGAACTTGATGCATCCAATCAACCGGCCTATTTCGGAGGAAGCCATAATATTGCATATATGGTGAATGGCAAGTATGATTTTGCCCTAAAATTCGACAAGTCAATAATGAAAATAGTATCCGGCAAAAAAATAAAACGCATTGAACTTGTGCCGAATCCGCCACCAGCATATTCTAAAAGTGACGTTGTTATTAATATTGTTACGGAGAATGAATCAAAACTCTTTGAAGGTTTGTTGTTTACTCCAAATGTTTCCTATTCGCTCGACGGACACCAATATTCATTCTCCAATTCCGCAAACATCACCGCAAGTACGCCGCGCTTTACCTACATAATTATGGGGGGAGATGATTACTCTAAAACTTATTTGGATAATAAGACCGGTATGACAAGAGAGCAGGTGAGCGCAACGTCCGCTCCGGTTGTTGTCTTAGAATCTTCAGGGAGAAACGGATCCTGGAGCAATAAACGGTTGATCGGGGCGGGAATAAGTTACAAAATAACAAAGAAACAGGATGTTTCGGTTTCCTTTGAGCTCTCTCACAAAAGAAATGACTCTCATTCACTGTCAGATTATTACTATTATCAATCTGGTTCTTCCTCAAACAATATTTATGAATCCTGCGGAAGGAATACATCCTCCGATTTTAGGATTGCCTACTCAAACGGAGAGTTTAGAAAAAGGGACTTCTCCTTTTTCTATAATTACGGCTATTCAAAGGATGATGCGGATATCAATTCCGTCCTCACCTCTTCGTCGGCAAGCGAAAAAAACTCCACCAAAAGAAATAACTCCGCAAAGGATCAGGAACATTCCGCCGGGGCAACTTTTGCCATTCCCGTAACTAAAGACAAGGCCATATCTTTTCAGGGACAATACGATTACACCAAAAATAAAAATTTAAACGCATCTTATTTTTACGATGAGGCTTCAAATATGTGGAGCAGCTCTTCTGGTTATCCGCAACTATTGAACAACAAGGTGCAAAATGGACACTTGACGGCTTCATATTCCATGAATCCGGTAAAACATGTAATACTGTCCCTGTCCGGGAATTTGCAGTATTATAAGAATAGCGGCAATATGGAAACGGATCAGAATAAAACAATTTCCTATCACTCCGTGCACTTTCTGCCAATGGTAAAACTTACATGGATGATAAAAACTTCACATAATATTCAATTGTCATATTCAATGAATTCCGATAGTCCGATGTTATATCAACTTAACCCAACCGTGAATAACGCTGATCCTTTATATGTGAGCAGCGGTAACCCAGATCTAAAAGATTCCAAATCATATAGCATATCGCTCTCTTATATTGCGAAGCTGGGGAGGACAACACTGAGCAATGCACTATTTTACAAATACACGAAAGATGCGATCAATTACATATCATCCATGGGGGCGGACGGGTTAACGCATACCACCTATAAAAATCTTGGATACGCAACCCTGTTCTCTAACAAAATGATGGTGCAATATGTTTTTACAAGAAGATTTAAAACTATCGCAAGTGTTGTATGTCAGCATAATTTGTATAAATCGGATACAATGCGCTGTAATAACACTTTCAATTCCAATTTAACATTGACCTATCAAATTACCCGTCTTATGGCGCTGTCAAGTTCTTTTAACTTTATTCCGGTCTTAAGCGCAAATGCGGCTCAACAGACGAAAGTCCATTATCAAACCGCAAGCTCCTTGATGCTTTCAGGAAATTCAAAAAATATGCGTTTGAACTATAAATTATTCATAGGCGGATTCGAAACTTTTAAATTGAGGCGCACTCAAAAAAATTTTTATGAGTATAGGGATGACGCATCCTCTGACAATTGGTATAGAGTGAAGTCAAAAAACGATATGACCGCCATGATGGTGTCATTTAGCTTGACTTACACGTTTGGGCACTCAAAATATTAGAAACCTTTATGAAAAAATTTGTATTAAAAAATAATATATCACCTATGCAGGCACGCACCGCAGTTAATACTTTTTTTGCACTTCTTTTAGTTTTTCACCTTGTCTTTTTTTACGGTGCGGGGGTTATTTCCGCCCAGAATAAGGAGATCGCCATTGGCGGTATTGCAAAAGACGGGGAGACAAAAAAGTCTATTCCGTTTGCAACGATTGTAATTAGAGATGATGCTAATAAACTCATAGACAATGTTCCTTCTGATAATGCCGGAATTTTTAAATCTTTTTTTCAGAGGGGGAGCAAATTTTACACCGTGGAGATTGCAATGCTTGGCTATGACAGCGTTGTAGAAAAAGTTGATGTCAGATCCGGAAAAAAGTATTTTAATTTGGGTATAGTGTTCCTTAAGCCAAATACCCGGCTCAATGCTGTATATGTTACAGCCCCACAACTTATTAAGCCTTCTGAAAATGGTTATATGTATGATGTCTCCGCAGACTCAACAGCTAAAAAAAAGAAGGTGGTCCAGCTCTTGGAGAAGTTGCCCTTTATAGAGTTAGATGCATCTAATAAGCCAACATATTTTGGCGGAAGCCAAAGCATTGCATACATGGTAAACGGAAAATATGATTATAGTATAAGGCCAGACGCTTCCGTTTTAAAAATGGTATCCGGCAAGAAGATAAAGAGCATTGAATTGATTCCCAATCCTCCCCCTGCATTTGCAAAGAATGATGTTGTGATAAATATCATTACGGAGAATGAATCAAAGTTATTTGAGGGCCTGCTGTTTACTCCTGCATTGTCTGCCGGAATTGATGCGTTTTCATATAACCTAATTCCCAGTGCAAACTTTGTGGCCAGTACGGAGCATTTTTCATATTCCGCCGCGGTGCGTTTTAATGATACCGATTCCTATCATGACATGAAAAATAGTTCTTTAAGAGAGAAGATAGAAGACAATTCTTCTCCCGTTCCGATTTTGGAAAGCAACGGAAGACAAAGTTCTAAGAGGACTACTCCGTCATTTGCGGGAGGAATGGCTTATCAGATTGACAAAAAACAATCTATCACTACAAATTACAATTATCAGTATGATAAGAATAATTCTCCCTCATCTACAAATTTTTACTATTATCAGACTGGTGCGGAGAGTAATAATATTTATAAATCAAGGGGAAGGAATCTGAATAATAAGTTTGATATGACCTACTCAAAAGGAACTATTTATAAATCCTATTTCAGTTTTGGTTATGTATATAACTACCTAAGAAACGGCAGCAACTCAAATTCTCTTTTTGAGAATATAGACAAAACAGCAACGTCATCTTCTGAAAGCAAAAGAGACAATGTTGCAAAAACTAAAATGCACTCTTTTAACAGTATATTTTCCATACCGGCAACAAAAAAGCAATCAATTACTTTTAACGCAAATTATTCATATCAAAAAAATAAGAACTTAAACGCCGCATATACTTTTGATCAGGCGCTTAATCTTTGGAAAGAGAATGATGATTATCCTCAGGCTCAAGATAATAAGCTCAATCAGGGAACATTGAAAACATCTTATTCTTTTAAGCTGACTAAAGGGTTGACATTAACACTATCGGGAGCTTTAGATTATTATAAAAATAAAGGGACACTTACAAACAGCGCCGATATAAATTATCACAGCTGTAATTTCTTGCCGGGTGCAAGGCTGAGCGTGTTAGGTGCCGGCGGACACAGCCTTATGTTCATGTATAACAGAGCTGCCGGACATCCAGATCTCAGGGAGCTTGACCCAACAATAGATGATTCCAATCCTCTATATGTGAGCAGCGGAAATCCCAATTTGAAAGATGCAACAGTTGACCAATTCTCAGTTGCTTACGTTTATGTTCACGGCAAAGTCAATTTTTCATCTGCCATTAATTATTCATACTCGGCCGATGTTATCAATTCCTTCTCTACAATGGGAAATGATGGAGTTACTTATACTAAATACAAGAACGAGGGGTTTTCAAATGTGGCGTCAAACAAGTTATCGTTCAGTTATAAGTTTACAAGGAATTTTAATGCAAGTGTCTCATCTGAGTGTCAGTATAATGTGTATAGAACTGATACCACAAGACGTACGTTTTCTGTCTCTCCAAGTTTTAGTGCAAGCTACAACATTAACAGATTGCTAAAGTTAAGCGCTATTTGTAAATTCTTCCCGGTTATGAGCAATGCGGCGCAGCAAACAAAGACGCACTACTTTAGTATGTCATATCTCACTCTATCAGGAAATTCAAAGAACATGAAGCTTTCATACAATATTTCTCTGACTAATTTTGCCGTTTTCAAATTTAAGGGGACCAGTAAAAATACCTATGAGTACGGCAATGTTGATTCCTCTGCAAATACCTGGTATAGAGTAAATTCAAGAGCAGATATTGCGGGAGTGGGATTGTCTTTTGGAATCTCATATATTTTCGGGCACGCCAAAGGTGAGAGTACCGGCAATTAACAGCGGGCTTTCATTGCCCAAATAATTTACAATCTGTTCTGTGCATCTTTTCTTATCTTTGCATCTGTCGGGAGCTAAAACAGTTCCGGCATTATTAATATTTTTTTTGGTATGAGATTTAAAAGATTTTTTTCCGCACGCATTTTTGCCGCAGCAGCGTTGGTTGCACTTTCTGTTTTCAGTTTTTCTTATGTCTCCGCGATGGATTATTTTCAGAGGGGCAAAAAGAGCAAGTCTGTTGCTGAGGTTACGCTAAAAGATTCATTAAAAGTGCTTTGCACAATATATGACAAGAAGGGTTCATCCGTGGATAACATGCTGACCATAAGTGCAATTGTAGATTGTGATTCTACAAAAACTCCAATGTATGTAGTAGGAGATTCTGTTGTGACGTTCTTCAGTGAGATTAGGGCCGATGCAGTAAAGGGGATGCGTTATCTTAAAGATAAAAAACAGATTAAGCAATATGGCAAAGACCTTCCAAATGGAGTGCTGGTTTTAGACCTGGAAGAGGGGGAGGATTATACTACATGTCAGGCAATTCCGTCTGAGAGAAATCTTACGCGTCAGGCATTTGTTACCAAAATGACCATTAATCAATTTGATAATAAAGACGGGAACTTTGCCCAAAAACTAAGGAGTGATGTTGAATTATACGGCACTGATGATGCGGCATTTAGGAACTATTCATATAAAGATCCAAATGGTGCGCCGGTTCTTGTTGCGGACTCTTTAAATCATAAAGCATTTGTGGATTCCTTTAATGACATTAAGAACGGTTACATAGAGACAATGACCGCATATAGTGGAGAAGATGCCATACAAGTTATTGGAGATAAAGGTGTTAACGGGCTGGTTATAGTTGTGGTAAAACCTCCGTATACAATACAGCAGGCCATATACAATATGGCAGAAAAAATGTGGCGTACGGAGAAGGGACTCATGGCAGTGAACAAGGTTGTTTTAGATAACAGAGAACCAATAAAAATCAACTAGACATGAAAAAATTTTTTCAGGAATTTAAGCAATTTGCAATGCGCGGCAATGTCATGGACATGGCTGTCGGTTTCATTGTAGGTGCTGCATTCACAGCTGTAGTTAACTCATTGGTAGGCGATTTAATCATGCCATGCCTTGGTGTCCTTGTTGGCGGCGTAGACTTTTCAGACCTGGCTGTTACGCTTAAGCCTGCTGTGGCTGCGACGGCAACATCACCCTCTGTTCCTGCAGTTTTATTTAAATACGGAACATTTATAAATGTTATTATCAACTTCATGATCATAGCATTCTGCGTATTCCTGCTTGTAAAAGGAATCAATCTTCTTTCAAAGAAGAAAGAAGAAGAGCCCGCACATGCAGCTCCGCAAAAAACTGAAGACCAGAAACTTTTGGAAGAGATAAGAGATATCTTAAAGGAGAATAAAAAGTAAAATTTACAATTTTGTAACAGATTTTTTTTAGCCGTTGTAGATATCTGCAACGGCTTTTTTACGCTTCTTTGAAAAATATTTAACTTTTTTTTGCAAAAAATTTGCGGGAAAGAAAAAGTTGATTACCTTTGCAGCCCGTTTCGGAAATAACGTAGCGGGAAGTTCGTTGAAACATAGAAACAAGCAGCAAACTTTAAATAGTTTGGTAGGTGGAATC